>QHPU01000085.1 GCA_003219175.1 Verrucomicrobiota bacterium
GCACCCGCCTTCTACATCGTGGTGATATTTTCGATCGGCCTTGGAATCGCAATGGATTTTTTGAAAATCAATCCCATTACAGCGTTGTTCTGGACGGCGGTGATTAACGGCGTGTTGGCGCCGTTTCTCCTGGCTGGAATCCTTCTCGTGGCCTTCGACAAAAAGATCATGCGAAATCAGCCCGCCTCCATGCTATCTCGCGTCGTGATCGCCATAGCGCTGCTGCTTATGTTCATATCCGCAATTGCCATGTTTGTTCTGTAATCATGCGCTCCGTGTCCTAACCCTTCGGCGTCGATTGGCAGCCGGCTGTCGGACATTTCAGCGCCAATTTGCCGCGCGTGCCTTGAAGTTCGATCACGCTGATTTGCCGGCCGGTGAGAAATCGGCCGCAGCGATGGCAGCGACATTCGTCGTCGAGGGAATGCCAGAAATGGAATTTATCCAGATAACGCACCTTCCGGGTCGAGCTGGAAAGGGGCGTAAGCGCTCATGCTTCCTACCCTCACAATGTCGCAAACGGCTTGCAATAGGTCTCCAACCTGCTGCCGGCGTAGGTTGAACCCTGAGCCGGGGGCCGCAGCAGCTCAACGGGGACTCCTCCGCGTCGGCGACCAATTCGCGTTTGGCTTGCGTTTCTCTCTGGGAAAACCCTGCTCAAGGAGTAGGCTCCCCCTGCAACGCAATTGAATGCCTGAACAGCACAAAAAGGACCCACGTGCGGCTGAGAACGATCCCGGCGCCAGTGATCTGCCGGGTGAGGACTCGCGCGATGGGGCGAAGAAGCGGCACGATCCGCAGCAGCCGACGGCGGTAGTCGGGCTCGGTGCGTCGGCGGGAGGAATTGCGCCGTTGCAGGAGTTTTTCAGCGGGATGGACCCGGAGAGCGGGCTGTCCTTTGTGGTGGTGATGCATCTTTCGCCGGAACACGAAAGTCAGTTGCCAAGTGTGCTCCAGCAGAAAACGAGGATGCCGGTGACGCAGGTGAAGGAATCGGTGAAGGTGCGGCCGAATCACGTTTATGTGATTCCGCCAAATCATCAACTGACGTTTACCGAGAGCACGCTTACGCTTGTTCCGCCGCAACAGCCGCTCGGTCGTCGCATCACGATCGATCTTTTTTTCCGCACGCTCGCGCAGGCCTATGGCCAGCGCGCGGTCTGCGTGATTTTATCGGGCGTCGATTCGGATGGTGCGATTGGATTGAAACATATCCGCGCGCAAGGCGGCGTGACGATTGCGCAGGACCCGAGCGAAGCGGAGCACGACAGCATGCCGGCGACGGCGATCAGCACCGGCATGGTCGATTGGGTGCTGCCGGTGGGGAAGATGCCGGAAAAATTGCTGGAGCTCGCGCGCAACGAGAACCGGATGAAACTTCCGCCGGAAATTCCGGAAGCGGAAGAAGCGGACGCGAAGGCGAAGGACGCGCCGGGCGGGGAGACAGTGGCGGACGAGACCCGCGCGCCGAAAGACGAAGAGGCAATCGCGCAGGTGCTGGGGGATTTGCGCGCGCAGACCGGCCACGATTTCAGCCACTACAAACGCGCGACGGTGTTGCGGCGCATCGCGCGGCGGCTGCAGGTCAATTCGCTCGAAAGCATTCCCGACTATCTCGAGTTCATGCGCAGGCATCCGGCCGAAGCGCGGGCGTTGCTCCAGGACATGCTCATCGGCGTGACGCATTTTTTCCGCGATCGCGATGCGTTCGCGGCGATCGAGGCGCACATCCCGCAGCTTTTCGCCGGGAAGAAAAGCGAGGACGAAATCCGCGTGTGGGTGCCGGGATGTGCCACCGGGGAGGAAGCCTATTCGGTCGCGATGCTGCTTTGTGAACATGCGGATCGACTGGACAACCCGCCGCGTATTCAGGTCTTCGCGACCGATATCGACGAGCAGGCGATCGCCGATGCGCGTGACGGACTGTACCCATCGACGATCGAGGCGGATGTTTCGCCGGAACGGCTGCGGGAATTTTTTGGGCGCGATCACGGGCGATATCGCGTGCGCAACGAAATCCGCGAGAAGGTGCTCTTCGCGTCGCACAATTTCTTGAAGGATGCGCCGTTCTCGAGCTGCGACATGATCTCGTGCCGTAACTTGCTCATTTATCTCACCGGAGAAGCACAGGAGCAGGTGTTCGATACTTTTCATTTCGCACTGCGGCCGGGCGGAATACTCTTCATCGGCAGTTCGGAAAACAACAGCCACGCGCAATCGCTTTTCTCTCCGGTGGACAAAGAGCACCGGATTTTCGTACGCCGTTCCACGCCGCGGCCGGCGTGGAAAGTTCCGATCCCGCCCATGCGCACGCCCACGCACCCAGCGCGATCACTCCTTAGGCAAGCGCGAATGCTTCCGGCCCTGACAGCGACCGGCGCGGACAAGGCGACGGGCCAGGAACCGTACGAAGTGCAGGCCGGGCATGCGCGCCGCGAGGTCCTTTTTGGCGAGCTGCATCTCCGGTTGCTCGAACAATATGGGGCGCCTTCGGCAGTGGTGAACGAGGACCACGAGATCGTCCATCTTTCTGAAAGTGCAGGCCGTTACCTCCAGTTCGTCGCGGGCGAACCGACGGCCAATATTGTGAAGGTGGTGAATCCGGCTTTGCAGGTAGAACTACGCACGGGCCTGTTCCGAGCAAAGCAAAAGCATGAGCCAACAATGTGCGCGCCGCAGAGAGTTGAGGTCAGCGGCAAGACCGAGCTCGTTACCATTGAAGTGCGTCCGATGAAGAGCGGGGATCAGGCGCAGGGCTTTTTCCTGGTGCTGTTTCAGAAACAGGGTGAAGCGCCAGCCGCGCCCGCCGCGCCGATTTCGCCCGAGGCGTTCGTGCGCGACGCCGATGAGGAAGTTCAATTTCTCAAGCAACACCTCAACGCCACGATCGAGCAATACGAGGCCGCCAATGAAGAATTGAAGGCTTCCAATGAAGAGCTGCAGGCGATGAACGAGGAAATGCGTTCCACCACCGAAGAACTGGAGACGAGCAAAGAGGAATTGCAGTCAGTCAACGAAGAACTGAGCACCGTGAACCACGAGCTCAAAAGCAACGTGGAAGAATTGAGCCGCACTAATGCCGATCTCACCAATCTCATGGCTTCGACCGACATCGGGACAATTTTTTTGGATTGCAAATTGCACATCCAGCGTTACACCCCAAGCGCGCAAAAGATTTTTAATCTCCTGCCTTCGGACTTGGGACGGCCACTTTCCGACATCACGAGCCGCCTCGACTATGAAGGTTTTACTTCAGATGCGGAAAGCGTGCTGCAGGATTTGCGCACGATCGAACGCGAAGTTCAGCTGGGCGACGACACTTGGTTCATGACGCGGCTTGCGCCTTATCGCGCGGCGGAAGATCGGATCGCGGGCGTAGTGGCCACGTTCATTGACATTACGCGGCGCGTCCTTGCGGAGAAGGAGTTACGCGAAAGCGAAGCGCGCTTGCGTCGCGCAATCGAGATCGAAACGATCGGCATATTTTTCTTTGCTCTTGACGGCCGCATCACAAAAACGAACGACGCTTTCCTCATCATGAGCGGATACACCCACGAAGACGTGAAGGATGGCCGCGTGCGCTGGGACAAGATGACCCCGCCGGAATGGATGGCGGTAACACACGATGAGATGAATCGATTCGACGCGACCGGAAAAATCGGGCCGTACGAGAAGCAATACATTCGCAAAGACGGAACGCGCTGGTGGGGACTTTTTACTGGGAAGCGGCTAGCACAGAATTTCGGCGTCGAGTACGTGCTCGACATCAGCGACAAGAAGGCGGCGGAAGAAGCGTTGCGCGCGAGTGAGGAGCGCTTCCGCAATCTCGCAGACAATGTTCCGCAGGTGATTTGGACGAACGATGCCGCGGGCACAGTGAATTACTTCAACAAGCGCTGGTACGATTACACCGGCTTAAGCCCTGAAGAATCCATGGGACCCGAGCGACAACAGATCATTCATCCCGAGGATGCGCCCGCTTCCATGCAACAATGGCAGCGGGCATTAGCCGAGGGAAAAATATTCTCCGCCGAATATCGATTGCGCAGACGCGACGGCGATTATCGCTGGTTCATTGGGCGCAACGTTCCGCTGCACGACGATGGAAGGATTGTGAGTTGGTTCGGTTCCGCGACCGATATCGACGATTTCAAAAAAGCTTCGGCTGCGTTAGGCGAGAGCGAAGAACGCTACCGACTGCTGGTGGATGGAGCACGTGACTACGCCATTTTCCTGCTTAGCCCTTCGAACAATATCGTTTATTGGAGCGCCGGCGCGGAACGCATCTTTGGCTGGAGTGCAGAAGAAGCGATTGGTCAATCGGGCGAGTTGGTCTTCATCCCGGAAGATCGCGCCATCGAACAGGAGGAGAAGGAAATCGAAACTGCACTGCAACATGGGCGCGCGAGCGACCGGCGCTGGCACCTGCGCAAGGATGGGTCACGAATTTGGGTGGATGGCGTTATGCACCGACTCGATGACGAGAAAACGGGGGCATTGCGCGGATTTGCCAAAGTCGCGCGCGACGCGACCAAACAGCGACTTGCCGAAGAGGAATTAAAGAAAGCGCATTCAGAGTTGGAGGATCGGGTGACGGAGCGGACGAGGGAGCTGGTTGCCACCAATACCGAGTTGCACAATGAAATGAGGCGGCGACAAACGCTCGAGCGCGAAATCCTGGAAGTAACGGAACGGGAGCGGTCCCGGGTGGGTCAGGATTTGCACGACGGGTTGTGCCAGGAGTTAACGGCGACGGCATTTCTCTTAAAATCGAAGGCGAAAGCGATGGCTGGAAAAGTACCGGAGTGCGCCAAAGTGCTGCACGACGCGGCCGAAACGGTCAATGAAAATGCTGGCCGAGCGCGTGATCTGGCGCGCGGATTGCATCCTTCGGAACTGGGCGCGGGTGGATTGCTGGTCGCGCTGAGGGAGTTGGCTACGCGGACCAACGAACGAACGCCCTGTCGCTGCCAATTCCCGCGCTCGTTGCGGATAAGCGATGAAACCATTGCGTTGAATCTCTACCGGGTGGCGCAAGAAGCGGCGAATAATGCGCTCAAATATGCGCGGGCAAGCGAAATTGTAATTACATTGCAAAAGGAAGATCACGACCTCGTGCTGGCGGTCGCCGACGACGGCGCGGGGATGCGATCTCCGGGTAAGAAGAAGACAATGGGAATTCACATGATGAAATACCGCGCGGACGTGTGCGGTGGAAAACTGGAGATCGAATCACGGCGTGGTCATGGCACGACTGTGACCTGCCGCGTGCCGATGGAATCGTGAACGGAAAGGCGGAAAGAAAACATGGGGTGCTCGTCGTTGACGATCATCCGTTGTTTCTCAAAGGCGTCGTGCAATTGCTGAGTGATGAACCGGATATCGAAGTGCGCGCACAAGCCGGATCGGCCAAGGAAGCCCTCGATGCTCTCCGGCGCCATCGGCTTGACCTGGCGGTGATCGATATCAGCCTCGAAGGAGGCACCAACGGGATCGAATTGACCAAGGCGATCCGCGCGGAACGGCCGCGGTTGCCGGTGCTGATTTTGTCGATGCACGATGAAACCCTTTATGCCGAACGCGCCCTGCGAGCGGGGGCACGGGGTTACGTGATGAAACGTGAAGCGCTCGATCAATTTATCACTGCGGTGCGGACGGTCCTGCAAGGCGAGATCTTTATCAGCCCAGTGATGTCGAATCGGATGGTCTACGATCACATCCACGGTGCAGACTACTCGCGGTCACCGGTCGATCGATTGAGTGATCGCGAACTGGAAGTTTTGCAGTTGATCGGAAAAGGACATGACGTGCGCGATATTGCCAAAGGGCTAAACCTGAGCGCGAAGACCGTGGAAGCGCACCGCGCCCATATCAAAGAAAAATTAAATCTGGCGAATGCCCGTGAAGTGACGCGCTTCGCGACGAGCTGGTTGATGTTGCAGCAATCGGCATAAGCGTCGCGTCGACGTCAGCCTGACGCGGAGGGCCGCTTCTAGGTCGCACACCTAATTTAAAAGGCAGCTCGGCTGCGACAACAAACTACTTCGGGAAAGATTTCCCGCTTACACGGCTTCGGTCCTGCTTGTTCAGCTGAGACTGATGCGCATCCTGCCGGCTTCTTTCAAAACTTTGCTGCTGATCGGTTTGACCCTGATTGCCTACCTACCCGCATTACACAACGGCTTCATTTGGGATGACGACGCCTCGTTGATGAAGAATCAGACGCTCTTTGGCTGGAGCGGACTACATGAGTTGTGGTTCAACCCGCTTGCGCTCCAACAATATTATCCGATCACCGGCACCGTCTTTTGGATTGAGTATCAACTGTGGAGATTGGATCCGGTCGGATATCACGCCAACGTCTTGCTCTACGGATTGAATGCCGTTCTTTTCGCGCTCGCTCTGCGCAAACTTCGCCTGCCCGCACCCTGGTTTGCCGCTACAATTTTTGCGGTTCCATCCGGTGATGGTCGAATCGGTCGCCTGGATCACCGAGATCAAGAACACCCTTTCCACTGCGTTTTTTCCTGGGAGCATTCTCGCTTACCTGCGATTTGAGAATCTGGAGGAGCGCGAGCCGCCGCGCGAATGGAAATGGTTTGGATTTTCCCTGGTCCTGTTTTTGTGCGCCTTGCTAAGCAAGAGTGTCACCTGCACGCTACCCGTCGTTCTCGCCATTCTCATCTGGTGGACAGTGCTTGGAGGGCTGGCGCTTCTTTGGACTTTGCGCCGGCGAATCGGAAAATGACCGTTTGCGGCTGTGGCTGCTTTCATCATTACGCTGGGCCCGATCCTCGGGTTCATGAACTGCTACGCCTTTCAATTTTCGTACGTCGCCGATCATTGGCAGTATTTGGCGAGCCCTTGCTTAGTTAGTCTGGCGGCTGCGATTGGCGGCAGACTCCACGTTACAAACCAAATTACGCGCTTCGCCGTTCTGGGTATTCCGATCTTCGGTCTGGGGGTAATCACGTGGCAGCAATCTCCAATCTATCAAAATGTTGAGACTGTTTGGCGGGACACGCTGACGAAGAACCCCGATTGCTGGCTCGCCCATCACAACCTGGGTGTTG
>QHPU01000086.1 GCA_003219175.1 Verrucomicrobiota bacterium
TTCCGCGCGATTAGCTCAGTGGTAGAGCGCTTGCTTCACACGCAAGAAGTCGCTGGTTCGAACCCAGCATCGCGCAATTTCCCGATCGTAGCACCGAGATCACCGGAGAAAAGTTGAAGAACCTGCTCACCGGTGAGGAGATCGTGCTCGAAGACGGAAAACTTTCCGCTAATGTGCCGACCTCGAGCGCGCTCTTTATTGGTCGCTAACGAGATTTAGACCTAGCCATTTGGCATCGAAATGAATGCACTTGATGATGGAGCAATAATGCCATGTATAGGTCAGGTAAAACGTCCCGTCACGGGCGCGAATTAACGAAGGATAGAAAAATTCTTGGCCGGGTTCGTTCTCGATATCGCGCAATTTCCGAAAATTGATCCCATCGTCGGATATTGCGATGCTCAGCGGGTTTCGATACCTGGCGTTATCATTGTAGGCGAGCAGAATTTGGCCGCCATCAAATCGAACCGCATCGATCGCTGAATTGGGATTGAGCAAATTCGTTACCTGCGGTTTGCTCCAAGTATTGTTGCTCACATCGAAAAACGCGCCCTGGACCTTTCCATCCCGCCGCCGGGCACGGAGAAGGGCGAGGACGCGGTTAGAATCAAGAGCCACAAATGTGGGATGGCTGTACTCCTTGCCTGCGATGGGCGAAAGAACTTTCTTGGCAATTTTCCCGTCGGAGACTTCCAACCGCATCGCGCCGCAGTACTTCCGCAAAGCAGAATGCGACAAAGGCAAAAAGATGTCGTCCGACCCAAGCGCTATCGGTTTGCTGCGCGGAAGATCTCCCAGTTTATCTGTCAACCGATGGGATTCCGACCAGGTTCGGCCGCGATCGCGCGATGTTTTGTAATCGATATGCGCGCCGCTCCAGCCACCGAATTGCACGGCCGCGTAAAACAGCCAAACGACATTCTCCGTATCTTGAAACAGCACGGTGTTCCCGACCGACTTGTTCGAGAACCACGATTCGGTCGCGCATTCGCCAGGAACAACTACAGTCTGCGTCGGTTCCCAGTTGGCGCCGCCGGTCGTTGAACGGCGCAACAAAATTCGGCTGTCACGCCCCGCTTCGCTCCTGCCCGCGTACCACGAGACTAGAAGCGAGCCGTCGTCGAGTTCAATGATGGACGAACCGTGCTGTACGGGCGTGGTGGCCTCAGTTGAGACACTGCTACTGGTGAAAATCTGAGCCGGCGCCACCGAACCGGTGATAAGAGCAAAAAAGGCAACAGCCCAGATGTGACGGCGAAATTCTCTCATTCGAAAGGTGTATATAGCGAGTCGAAAAGACAGGGCGCCTTAGAATTCGCCCGTCGCAATCGCGATCGATCTATACAGGATTAACGGGATCAACACGGTTGGGTTCAGAAAGCATCTCCCTGTGATCCCACACAATCCGCTAAATCCTGTCTTTCTTTCAAGCACGGGTTTTGCTCAGCGGCTGGGACTGTGCTGGGAAAGACAAATGAAGAGAATGGCGCAGGCGAGGGTTTGTCTACGACACTGAATCGCGCTAACAAAATGCGTGGAAATTTTTTACGACCTGCGCTGCGCTGCGTATGGAAGGCCTGGCCACCCGGAACGGCCCGACCGGATTTTACGGACGGTCCCATTTTTGAAAGAGAGGCACGCGGACTGGCATTGGCGCGAACCGCGCGCTGCCAGGGACCAGGAATTGTTGCGTGGGCACTCGCCAGAATATCTCGCCCACGTCGCCAACCCGGAAAAGGACTTCGACCTGGATACTCCGGCCTATCCGAACGCTGATTTCTATGCACGCCAGTCAGCGGGCGCAGCCATTGAAGCGGCGCGGGCAGCCCTTGGCGGCGAACGCGCCTTCAGTTTGATGCGCCCGCCTGGTCATCACGCCATGCGCGAGCGGGCGATGGGGTTCTGTTATTTCAGCAATATTGCGATCGCAGCGCTCGATGCGTTGGCTGCAGCCTGGCCCCGCCCCGCGGCTAGAGGAATTGAGCGCGCGGCGATCTGGGACTTCGACGCGCACCATGGCAACGGGACCGAAGCATTGATGGCGCATAATGAAAAAATCAGGTTTGCGTCGATTCATCAGTACCCGGGCTGGCCAGGCACTGGAACGAGATCTTTTGCCAATGTTTTGAATTTTCCAGTGGCGCCATATTCATCACGCAGCAATCACGTTCGCGCGGTCGAGGAAGCGTTGGAGCAACTGCTCGAATTCAAACCACAGCTGCTGCTTGTTTCCGCAGGATTTGATGCATACAAGAACGATCCGATCACGCAGATGACGCTAGAGTTAGATGATTTCGCGACGTTTGGGAAATGGCTCGCGCAAATCAAAATCCCAACCGCTGCAATTCTCGAAGGTGGCTACAGCGCCGAGCTACCGATATTGATCGACGCGTTTTTGGGCGCGTGGGACTCGCGATGAATGGAAGGCGGGCATCCGGGCCCGCCTCGCATACCAGCCATCCTGCCCGTCGATGGAAGCACGGACGGCGACAAGCTCGAAGCCTAATTTCCGATCGCGCCCGGCGGAGACCCGAATTCTTCTTCGGTTCTCACCGCCTCGTTCCTTCCATCATTTCCAAGAGGCGCTCAGCGGCATTTTCGATATCGGAATAGCCACACTGATGGGCGCGGCTCTTGACTGCCAGCAATGCGCATCGATGGATGTTTTTGAAATCGCCGAACGGAAATTTGAATCTCGCCTTGCTGTTTTGAACATGCATCGCGTCGATCCCGAGATGCCACTTTGAGTATTCAGCAAACCCGTTATCGCGAATGAAGTCGTTCTCCTGTGCCGCAGCCGCACGGTCATCTCCCCAGTCATTCTTCTTATCCAAAACGACATGCCCTTGGATGATTAGCTCCCGGGCATAGGCAAACGCATTCTCATTGAGCCGCGTAGTTCTGCTCTCGGCAAACGACGAGATGGCAAAAGAGATTAGAATCGCCGCAATTAAAACGGTAGCCGCAACAAACCGTGTGTAACGCTTGGCAACGATACTGCAGTCGCCCGCTCTGTCGGTCCGCCTCATCATTCCAGAGATGTTTTCCTATCCACCCTGCAAAATGGCTTCGATCCGTTGCATCACGCCGTCGTCCAACTGACGAACTACATCGCCTGCCGTCATGTTTTCGCGCACTTGCTCCGGCTTCGATGCGCCGGTAATGACCGTGCTGACATTTGGGTTTTTCAAGCACCAGGCGAGCGCGAGTTTTGGCAAAGTCACGCCGAGATCGCCTGCGACTTCGGCGAGCTGCTTCACTTTCTCGAGCCGTCGACGCGCCTCGTCGGTCTCGAACTGCTCGCGCAGCCATGAGTACATCGGCATCGAAATGCGGGTATCACCCGGATCTCCGTCGTTGTACTTTCCTGTGAGCAAACCGGACGCCAGCGGCGACCACACCGTTGTGCCGAGACCGACTTTCTCGTAGAGCGGCGCCAATTCCCGCTCGAACTTTTCCCGCACAAACATGTTGTATTGCGGTTGTTCCATTGTCGGTGGAACCAGGTGCCATTCTCGCGCGATGGCATGCGCACGCAAAATTCCGGCAGCCGACCATTCCGATGTTCCCCAATACAAAACTTTTCCCTGCGCGATAAGATCGCTCATCGCTCGCACCGTCTCTTCGATCGGCGTGTCTGGATCGGGGCGATGGCAAAAATACAAGTCGAGGTAGTCGACTTGCAGTCTTCGCAGCGCGGCGTGGCATGCTTCGATAATATGCTTGCGACTCAATCCTTCCTGATTCGGCAGGTCACCGCCCCAAAAGACCTTGCTCGAGACAACAAAGGTATCGCGCAGCCATCCTTTCTTTTTCAGAATCTTGCCCATCACGATCTCGGCTCGTCCCTCGGCATAGGCTTCGGCGTTATCGAAAAAGTTCGCCCCGCTGTCGTAGGCGATTGTCATTAACTCTTCAGCTGTTCCGTCGCCGATCTGTTGCGCGAACGTGACCCACGCGCCAAACGACAGCTCGCTCAGCTGCAATCCTGACTTCCCCAGGCGACGATATTTCATACAGGTAGGGCGGTTGCAGTTCGAAAGCCGCTATTTCTTAAGGTATCGGGCTGGCGGGATTTTAACTCACGACGTCTGGAACCCATTCAATTTTCGACGCTACGGAAAGCAACACATTTTTTCGGCTTGACGCTGATCGTCTCAGAACGCCGGGATCTCTGTCATTAGCTCCTATTCTGTCGAACTACCCTAACGAATTGTTCCGAATTCGGGACGGCCGCCGTCCGAATTCGGGAAATCCGTCGGCATTTCCAAATTCTTCGCGGCGACGTAAACCGTTTGCAGAGTCCTGGTTATCACCCGCAGCGTGCGGCGGCATGTCTTATGCGCATCGCAGGCGAAAATGCAGTCGGAACAATCAACCTCGAAAGCAGCAACATTATGAAGAAAATAATCATCAGTATTGCCTGCTGCGCTTTGGTGGCGCCGCTGGCTTTTGCAAAAGATAAAAAGGGCAAAGAACTACAGCGGACAGTCGCAGAAGCGACCGTGACCGTGACCGCAACCAGTCCTAACCAAAGGGTCGAAGGAGGATCGGCGGCAAGCTATCAACCTCCGGGCGCCGTCGTCGTTCGCCAGAACGGCCCGGGACGGTATATTGTTGAAGCGCGCGGGCACGTCTTCAACAGCAGAGGCGAAATGGTCGAAGGCCCGATCAGCCCCGGCACTCGCATGCACGTCTATTTCACTAAGGACGGTGCAGGCTTGCAGACGGTTGATCGCGTTGTGATCGACTAGACCTCGCTGTTTCAATCGCCCGACTGAAGCCGTAGGTTCGAGGAGCCTGCGGCTTCTTGGCTTTGGAAATCATTCGCGCTTCTCGGTCGGCGAGAAAGCTATTGGAGCGGAAGGCGTATATCCGGTTTATTGCGGGCCGAACGCGCGCGAGCAGGCGCTATCTTATGCGCGCCAGGGTGCGGGATACGGTCGAGACGATCAGCGACGAAGATTTGCGGACTGCTGGTGTAGCGTCGCCAAACTTAACTAACTCCTACAATCCCCGAGAATTCTGCTGGCGCTTGTTTGGCACTTTTAGGGACTGTTCCTGCAAAGGCACAAAGGAAGGTGGCTGGGACGCATTCGGAACGATCTCTCGATGAACATGAAAAGCGGTGGAAGTGCATTTGGGCGTGCAAAAATCTGGCCGAGCGGCCGGCAATATTCGCAAAGAAATCGAACGCATTGAGAAGAAGCTCCATGAGGAGCCTGGCTAATGACTACGACCGCGGCGCCTTAGATATGCCTTTTCCCTCTCGGGCTAGCAGATTTGTACCCACGACCTGTCGCCGTGGCCACCGTTCTATCCTATGAAGTCGATCGAGTTCTTCCCGACCGCGCCCTGTTTCGTAGTAGCCCTCTCGTCCTACTGCTTGGGCGCGATTGTGACGGCTACCAGGAATGCGGTCGATGTGCGCAAATGGGTTGCCTCCAAGCTAATGCCACGTGAATATGGCGATCAGGCTAGTGGTGGGTTCGACGATAGCAGCGACCATCTTCGGCTTTTGATGTTATCCCCGGGGCTGGATAAGCGCGTTTAGGCGCCGTTGTCACGAAAAAGGATATCAATTTCGCGGACAGTGTCCGATTTAACAGGCAAGAGCCAATCAGCCGGAGTGGAAAAGCAACCCGGCGTGGAGCATTTGAGGTGCAAAGCGCGCAGGCCATTAGTGCCGCCTACTACTTCGATCTGGCGGCCCGAGATTATAGTCTTGCAGATGGTGCAATAGAGCTGGTCGTCGAGGGAATTCCATGCTCGGCTTTTATCAAGCCGTCGCAAAGAAGTGAGCTTATCTTCTACGGCCGGTCGGCTCGGCTGCGAGGGGGAAAACATGCCGCCGAGGGTGGCAAATCTCGTCGCGATTTGCAAGGACATAAGAAGGTGCGCGATGAGCGTCAGAGGTCCCATGTTCTGACTTTCCCACGTCACCTTTCCAGTATTCTACTGCCAATGATAAAGACAAAGCCGGCGCGTTACCAAACACTCCTCGAGCCTTCAATCACGGCCGGCGCTTGCAGCCACGATTTCGCAGTATTTCGGTGGAGGCAGGTTGCCAAACGGAGCTAATCCTGTGCAACAAGATGCGAACGATTGAAGTACGCCCGTCTCGAAGCCGCGCGGCGGCAGAAACAGGGCGGTCGGGAAGTGAAGACGGAGATGGCGTCTGTGCAGTCTTTTGTGGCGTTCACATTCACCTTAAGTTTGAGCAGAATTAGTACGCCCGCCTTTTCACAACTTCTTCGGCTGCGGGGACACCCAAACTGCGGCGTACCCTCGTTGTCGCTCTCGGAACGGAAAGTAATTGGCTTGAGATTAAAACGCGATACTGACCCTAACACACCGAGCCAACTAGCGGCTTGCCGATTTTATGGGCATCAGGAGGCCGACAGCTTTCCCGTCTAACAGAACGACGACCGGTTCCAGATCGCTCTTCATGCGAAAGCGCAACCGCGACTCGGGCAGCGTGCGACGGAGATAGTCGATGTAGATCGGGTTCAACCTTACCCCGCTTGGCGCAACGTAGGTTTCCCCGCGACGCGTGAGCTGATATGAAGCGAACTCGTCCGGAAGTTCCGCCGTCAGATACCCTTCAATGATCTTTGCGCTTGCCTCCGGCAGAACCTGGTTCTCCGACGAAGTAGCTTTCGTCAGTGCGGCATCAAGCGCAACAGCCCCGTCGGAGATGAATGTGCGACCATCATGAAGGTGCACAACCCGTTTCCACGTTAGTGGCCGATTTTGGGCTGGTGTTGGTGATGGCGAGCTATCTTGGCCCATGACTCTGTCAGTGATCAATCCGACTGAAACGAGAATCCATATCGGAAAGCACA
>QHPU01000087.1 GCA_003219175.1 Verrucomicrobiota bacterium
TGAATAGCAGCGGCAACCCGCCGGTTTTTTCGTTCCCATAGGCAGAGCGCGCGATGGAGAAGTCGCAAATCAGCTTCAAGGCGATCCTCAGGGGTGAGGCGCGGGTGTAATGGCTTCAGGCGGACGGGCTGTTGTTTTGAAGTATTCGTTTTCACCTATGGGTTCCTTGTGCTGCAAGAGCCATCCTTGACCGCGAGGAGCACCCACGCTGGCCCCTCGCAGTTCCTGGATGGACTTACACCTAAGCGCAGGACCCTAGCGCGCCATTGATACGAACAGGTGACAGGCGGGTTACATTTTTCGAAAATGTCCGATGCCGGACTGGCGTCATCAGGCGCAGAGAGTCCGAGCCGTGGCAGGCGCCACACGCGCTACCCGAAAGTATTTGCCAAAAAAAAAGGCCAGGCAGCAACCTCACGCTCAAAATGAATCCAAACAAAGCGCTGTGGGAAAAAGGTGAGCGACCTTTCCCCGGGGCTCGTCAACCAAGCTCGCTTTTGCTGCCAGCTTCTGACTTTGCTCTAATGCCCTGCCGGCGGACCAATCAGACTCGGGCCGGGAAGAGTTCCGGTGCCCACGAGGGGAAGTGAACCGACGACTGGAGGCGGATTGGTTCCGACCGGGGCAGGCAAAAGACTGTTAGTCGGCGGGACATTGACGGCGGCGCGCACGGCGCCAGCTGCGGCGCTAACGTTGACTGCTCCAGAGGGAGCCACACCAGCACTAGCGCCGGCGTTAATGGCAGCGGGGGTGATCGTTATTGTTCCGCCGGAACTCGGTGTGGCGTTGCTCAGAAGCGATAGAACCTGGGTACTGCTGGAGACCGAAACCACAGGTCCCGAGCCGAGAAGATTATTTACGACAGTCGTCGCGCTGCTGGAAACGTTTGCCGCGACAGAACCTATTGTCGAAAGCGGGGCGCTGCTTTTTAAGCCGGCAACGGGACCGCCGTTAAGACTCGCGGCCAAGAGTCCGACTTGGCCGACGGTTTTGGCCACCTGATCGTTTGAAGCCAAAACTACCGTTGTCCCGTGGCCCATCACCAGGTTCGTCGGAACCAGGATTCCTTTTGCCACCGCTTTAGCCTGGTCGGTAATCGCCGCCTGGATCAGCGGCATACTGGGTAAAACATTGCTGCCAGGAAAGTTTACCAAGGTCGAAGTCCTAACGATCTCGGCCAGATCGACGTCAATCGGGTCTGGAATTTTTTTCGCATCCGGCCGCATGATCACCATTTTTCCTGGATGCAAAACCAGCGAATCTCCAAAGGACCCGTTTCGCGATAAGCGCAAGCTGCCTTCGAGCACGAGAACCTTGAGGTATTGTCCGGGGCTATACTCCATCATGATTGTGGTGCCGGTGATGGCCGCAGTCACCGCCGCCGTGTGAATCGTCGCTCCGCCCAGTCCCTTCGGCACTTGCAGAAGCATGGATCCTTTCTCCAGAGTCAAGTCCCGTGTGCCGGTTTTGAAACTGAAGAATGTTTCCGCACCGACGCGGGTCAGGGTGTTATCCTGAAAAAGCAACTCCGATCGGGATCTGGCGCCTGTTTGGAGACCGAGATTATCTTTGATGACATCACGTAGCGTGGCAGGACGAGTGCCTTTTGCGGGTTCGATTACCGTGACCCGGTTGATGATTTTTGTGACTTCGGCCGACGTGAGTGGGCCGGCGATGGATTGGTGAATTGAAACGACGGAATAGATTCCGACAACGGCTAGAGCGAACGTGATCCTGGGCATAGATATTGGAACCCCTCTGTAGTATAATTACCATAATTACAATATGCAGTCAAATTGGTTTTTGCTCCCCCTAAGCCGCTGAGCCCCAAGCCTCCCTCGGTCGAGGACTATCTCTCCATCGGCATGTTTTCCGCTCCGTCTCAACTACATGCCCCTCCGTCGCGTCGTCGTAGCCAGCCTCCTGGTAGGCTTTTGTGCCGGTGCGGCGACTTTGCTCGACCTCTCCTCCCCGGGCTACTACTTGCAGACAGAATCTCGACTTCGCGACGCCATTGCCCGTTCAGGCCGCACCTCTCCGGCTAATCCGAACCTTGTCTTTCTGGCCATCGATTCCGACTCGGTGAGTTTAGATGAAAGTCTCGACGTCGAAGGGTTGTTCTCGTCCAGCTCGAGCAATTCCGAATCGCATCGCGCACTTGAGATCATGAGCAAAGGCTGGCCTTGGAACCGCGAAATTTATGCCCTGATTCTGAAGCGTCTGGTTGGGTCTGGCGCAAAAGTTGTCGCTTTCGATTGTCTCTTTCCCGAGCCCGCGCCCGGCGACGACGCCTTTCGTGCGGCCTTGGAACGATTCGGGCCTCAAGCGGTCATCGGAAGTAATTTCGTTTCTCGCGAAAACGTCAATCGATCTCCCAAAATCCCTTCCAGCTACGACCGGCCTACCAAAACGCTAACCCCAAAGACCGCGATACCGGATGAACGCATCGGATTCACGAATTTTTTCGCCGACGAAAACAAAATTGTGCGCGACGCTCAATATAAAGTCGACTTCCGTGCTCCCGGGGAACCGATGGCAACTTATCTGTCCCTGTCGGCACGTGTCGCATCAAAAGCGGGGCACTCGGAACTGATTCCAAACGATCTTGCGGAGCACCTCATGCGCTTCACGGGAGCGCCTCGAAAGGGTTTCCGTCCGCGATCTCTTTTCGAAATCTTTGTTCCGGAATACTGGGAGCACAATTTCGGTTCCGGCGAGCTGATCCGCGACAAAATAGTCATCGTTGGGGCAGAAGGAAAGTGGCAGAAGGACGAGTTGAACACGCCATTCGGCACTATGCCAGGAGCTGAGGTTCACCTCAACGCTCTCAACGCTTTGCTCCACGGCGAATTCCTCAAAGACCTGGCGCCATTTCCCAGAGGAGTTGTCACATTTTTGGCGGCCTTGGTTGGATTTGGTCTTTGGGCAAGAATTCGGTTGCCCTGGCTGCGCTTGGTCGCGCTTGGGGCGGTCGATTGCGGTGCGCCATTCTGTGCTCTTTGGTTTTACAATCATCAAAATCTTTATCTTCCGTGCCTTGCCCCGCTTCTGGCACTTAACTCGAACGTTCTCTTTTGCCTGGTCGCGGATTTCACATTCGTACGCGTCGAGAGGGCCAAACTTCGATCAACATTGCAAACGCGGGACGATCTCACCCACATGATTGTTCACGATCTACGTTCGCCCCTCACTACCGTTACCGGTTACGTCGATGCATTGGAGCAAATGGCTTCGGATAAACTGAACCCGGACGAAGCAAAGTGCGTCGCTGAGGCAAAACGGGGCGCTGTGGACATGCGCGATATGATCACAACCCTGCTCGACCTCAGTCGCCTGGAAGCCGGTGGAATGCCGATGCGCTTGCAAGATCACAACCTCGCAGAGATTGCGCGCGAAGCTGCCAAACGATTTACACCCGTTCTGGGGGGCCGCACCCTTCGGTGCGACGTTCCGCACGAACCGGTTTCAATCTCCTGCGACGGCGATGTCGTCCGCCGGATTCTCGAGAACCTCATCAGCAATGCGTTGAAGTTCACAAAATCAACCGGGACGATCCGGGTGCGGGTTCAGGACAACGCGACCGCTGCGACCATCTCGGTCAGTGACGATGGCGAAGGGATACCGCGCGACCAGCATGAACGCGTCTTTGAAAAATTCGGACAAACAGACAGTGGCGGCAAACATCGGCATTCGACCGGAATCGGACTCGCCTTTTGCCGGCTTGCCGTGGAAGCGCACCATGGAAAGATCGGACTTGAGAGCGAACCGGGAAAGGGGAGTACCTTCTGGTTCACGCTTCCGGTTCCCGAGCACGTTGCGGTGAAGAAGAACGACGGGCGAAGAGCCATGACCTCTAGTGTGTGACGGGTGGTCTTGATCTCTCCCACGTCTGGCGTCAGTGCAGAGCAGGACTTCTGTCGGACTCGGCTAAAGGCCGCGCGAGCCTGATTTTCCTGTAGCCGTTTTCGTCATTGATTATTGGATTGCATAAATGAATGCGTGTCGTCACGCTGGTCCGCGACAGGTATTGGCTAACAAGAACTGGGCGATCGAATCTGAAAGGAGAAAACGTTATGAATGGTTTAACTTCCATGGGGGGGACGGGCAAAGGAAATATGATCTGGGGAATTCTCATGCTGATCTGCGGGTTTTTGGCGATCACTATTCCGTTCGCTTCCGGGATCGGTGTGGCGATTGTCATAGGCTGGGTCCTGCTCGTCAGCGGGGTCTGGCATTTGTTCTTCGGGTTTCGATCGGGCAGCGGCATCGGCGGTTTTCTCTGGCAACTGTTGCTCGCGATCGTCTACGGCGCGGCCGGGCTCATGCTCCTTTTTCGTCCGCTCGCGGGTCTGGCCTGGCTCACCCTGGTGCTGGCAACGTTTCTCCTGATCGAAGCCGTTCTTGAGTTTGTGCTTTATTTCAACATCCGTCGTCGGGTCAATGCTACCTGGGTGTTGGTCGATGCCATCATCACGCTCCTGCTTGGGATCCTGATCTGGGCACACTGGCCGTCTAGTTCAATCTGGGCGATCGGAACGCTCATCGGCGTCAGCCTGATCTTCAGTGGCATCTCACGTCTGATGTTGTCGTCGGCGGTCGCGAAGCCAGCGGTTGCGACTGGCGCCGCGTGAAGCGTTGAAGGGTTAAAGCGTTCAAGGGTTGAAGCGGTGCCAGGAGTTTCGGCGGTCGTAGACCGCCGCTACAGAAGGCATGCGGCTACGGCGCGACAGGTAAAGGGTTAAAGCGCTTGCCATCGGACAGCCCCGAAGGCTTTCGGGGTTAAAGCGGAAAAAGAGCATTAACGTTTCCTGTATGCGAAGAAACCGCGGCTTCGGATGATGTCGGCGACTTGCGGTGGCACCATTTCGTCCCAGCTTTCGTCGCCGGCGGCAATCCGCTTGAGTACATCGCGTGAGAAGATCGACAAGTACTTCGGATTATAGTTATCAAGTTGGGCGAAACTGCCACGACGGACGAGATAGTCGTAGAGCGGTTGCAGATCCTCTTTCACCTTGACAGTGTAAATGGTTTGTAACTCGTCGCCGGGGCTCCGCTGTAGCGGATAGACGTAAATCTTTAAGTCGTTCTTAAGGAGGCGCCCGAAGTTCTCCAGGATGCCGCCGGCCAAGTCGCTGTAATATTTTTCGTCGAACAACTCAAAAATGCTCGGCACACCCAGGACGATGCCGATACGTTCGCGCGTGCGCGACGACAAATACGCGGCAAGCCGATGGTATTCGAAATAATCAGAGATGAGCACAGTCATGCCGCAGGCGCCGAGTACCTCCGCGCGCCCAAGGAAATCGCGGCGGTCGACCTCGGTGCCGCCGGCCAATAGATTGCGCATGGTTAGTTCCATCAGGCCAAGTATGGGTTTGTCCGCGACGGCAGGTTCTTGCTTAAACTTCACCAGCGCGGACTGAAACATGTCGAGGTTGACGTAGGTGACGGGACGAAAACTGCCGCGCTCGACGAGCACGGCTTTGTTGTGCAACACATCGGACGGCTGCAACACCTCGCGATTCGGACCGAACATAGCGGCGCCACTCAGTCCCACCTGCACGAGTTTGAGCGCCATGATGCGGTTGTCCACGTTGCGGAATTCGATCCCGCTGAACTCAATCATGTCGATTTCGATGCGACGGGTCGTGAGACTATCAAGCAGCGATTCGACGAGCTCCTCCGGCACATGACTTAGGAAGAATGCGCCGTAGCAAAGATTCACGCCCACAATGCCGAGCGCCTCTTGTTGCGCCGA
>QHPU01000078.1 GCA_003219175.1 Verrucomicrobiota bacterium
AGTCCGCCTTTTCGGCAGCACTGGCGTTCGAGATTACAATCCCAAGCACAATCCCAACTTTCGTTAGGCTCAATTATCTCCTTACTCAAACAAGGCGGACTCGCGCGACGAGGCGCCTCACTTCAAGCGGAGTCGGATTTACGACATCCCTTGCACTTTAATGTTGCTGACGAGGTTAGCTGTCGGGCTAGAGCCATTAAATGCTCTCGATGCCGCGCATCGTTCGCCCCGATTCGTCCGGAATTCTCCGGCCGGAAGGTGGTTCCCCCGTTGAACCGGCTACTCACCGGTCCACTAAGCGAAACAAAGAACTGGCGGAAACTTCTGATCAGGAACTTCTGGCGTCAAGCAAATCAGCGTGTGGTATTTACGTCTTCTACAGTAAAATCACCGACTCGTAATTTCGTTTCTCCGGCGCGAAGATAATCGGATGTCGCAGACTGAAATTCCCATCACGCGCATCGCAATGTGGTCGGGGCCGCGCAATATCTCGACCGCAATGATGCGATCATGGGGAAATCGCCCCGACACCGTCGTCGTCGATGAACCGTTTTACGCATTCTATCTGAAGGAAACTGGCACCAGGCATCCCGGCGCGGAGGAAGTGATTGCGCAGGGCGAAACCGATTGGCGCAAGGTTGTTGAACTGTGTAGGAGAAACGCCAATCCGGTCGAAGACTCGCCGGGGAAGGCTCGGACCATCTTTTATCAAAAGCAGATGACGCATCACCTTTTGCCGGAAATCTCACGCGGCTGGCTGGGGGATCTAACAAATTGTTTTCTCATCCGCGATCCCGCGGAAGTAATCACATCCTACATCAAAAAGAACCCTGAACCGGGGTTGAATGACCTCGGTTTTGTTCAACAGGCCGAGATTTTCGATTTTGTCCGTCGCCAGACCGGCCCGATCCCGCCCGTGATTGATGCTGATGATGTACTGCGTGATCCGGAACGGCTGCTGCGGTTGTTATGCGACGCCATTGGCATCGAATTTTCCGACGCGATGTTGTCCTGGCCGCCCGGCCCCCGCAACACGGATGGAAGCTGGGCAAAATATTGGTATGCGGAAGTAGAGCGTTCGACCGGCTTTCAACCTTATCGCGAACGCAAGATCGAACTGCCGGACCATCTGCGTCGAATCGAGCAACACTGCCGTCAATGTTACGAACAGCTTTATGCTGTTCGCCTGCGCTGAAGAAATCATCCGCAAATTTCATTGCTCGTAATTGTAGGGCAGGCGCATCGCCTGCCATTGTAAATATTGGCAACCGGGAGTGGTTGCCCTACAAAATATCCGCGCGCTATCAGCGTAATCCGCGGTAACAAACTCTGTGGAAGCCATTCTTCTCATCGGGATTCCTGGCTCCGGAAAATCCACTTTTTATAGAGAGCAGTTTTACGCCACCCATCTGCGGATCAACCGTGACATGCTCAAAACTCGCCGGCGCGAGCGTGCTTTAATCGAGGCCTGCTTCAAGATTCAGCAGCGCTTTGTCGTGGATAACGTCAACGCCACTCGTGCAGATCGGAGTGAAGTAATCGCGGCGGCACATGCCGCGCGCTTTCGCGTGATCGGCTATTTCTTCCAAATCTCAACTCGCGTTGCCGTCGCCCGCAATAAAGAGCGCAGTGGCAAAGGGCAAATCCCGTTGGTCGGAATTTTTGGGGCGTATAAACGGCTCGAACCGCCCTCGCACACGGAAGGATTCAACGAATTGTTTATTGTCACGATCGGCCCGGATCGGAATTTCGTCATCAATCCGGCTCCTGAAGGAACATTGGAAAAAGCGCCGCATAAAGGCGAAAAAGATTTCCCGATCGCTCGTTAGTCTGGCGGATAGGCTTGGTCCTTATTACACCGCCCGGCGCTTCCGCTCGATTTTGCTGGTTGTTTCCTTCTGTGCGTTAAACATTAATTTTCGTTCAGATCGGTGCTGCTCAACGCCGTTATTACGCATCAGCGTTACTGAACTAGAATCCTTTCCTGATCCGCTGGCAGTGTGCTGAGCCGGGAATCTAGTCAGCCCTTTTCTGAGGCCGAACAAAGCGCCTTTGGTTCATTCTTTGGGGGCGAGCGAGGCGACGATTTGCTCGAAGCGCGGATCGCCGCGGAGCGGGTCCCAGATGGGCTGTAGCTTCAAGAGGCCATAGCTTAGGTATGTTGGGAAGCGTTCCACGGCTGCAAGTTGCGCGATAGCCAAGTCCTTGTCGCCTGTCCAGACGTAGATCTGCGCCAGATTGACGGCCAGGACGGCACCATCAATCGCGTCTTTGGAAGGCGGCAGTAACTCGCAGGCTCGGTGGCCCTCGTTTAGCGCTTCCTGTTTCCTGCCCAATCCAGCATCAATCATTCCGAGAAAACTGATGGCGGGTGCAAATCCCGGGTCACGCTCAACCGTGGCCGCAATCTCACCGCGCGCCACATTGAAGGCCTTCCCGGCTTTCTCGAGGTCGCCTTGGCACATCGCGACGACACCCTCAAAGTAAGCGTGCGTGTAATTAACACCGATATTTACAGAACCGCCGCGCGGGTAGTGCTTCAGGCCACGAGCATAGGCTTCGGGCGTGCGCTCGCAGATAGTGTAATTAATGTCGTCAGCTTCGGCGGCCTTTTGCGGGTCAGTGGCCGTTAACTCCGCCATCAAATGCTGGTACGGCCTCAAATCAGCCTTCCAATCCACCGCCACCAACGCTTGCAAGCCGCGGGTCAATCCATCGCCCGGAGCGAGAGCGAGCACGCGGTCGTAAATCCGCGTCTGGTTTTCGTAACGACGTTGCGGCTGGTAAGTGAGCGCAAGCTGCTCGAGAATGTGCACGTTGCGCGGGTCCAGCTCGACGGCGCGTTCCAGGCTGCGAGTGGCTTCTTCCCAACGGCCACGCCGGCGCTGAACATAACCGTTTAGTTCAAAAACCTCGGCGCCGTTTGGCAGTTTTTCGCGCGCCAGCGCTAGCTCGCTACTGGCGCGTCCATAATCACGCATGGACTCGTAATAGTAGTTCGCCAGCGCGAGGTGAACCTCCCCGGCATCCGGCGCATGTTGGGAGACGGCTTCGATTGCCGCATACGCTTGTTTGAGCCGCTCCGCCGTGTGATCGTACCCTGCGGTATACATTCGGGCTTGGAATCGCGAGAGTAAACACCAGGCAGTCACAAACTGCGGATCGCGCATGACCGCCTCCTGCAAGAGCGCGATCGCCCGTACCAGCTTTTGCTGTGTAGTGTTTGGGTCGGTTAGGTTACCGACGAGTTCCTTCGCACTGGTATAGAGATCGTAGGCAAGAATATCGCTGGTGGGACGCTTTTCGATGGCCGCTTTTTCGCTTGGCAACAGCTTGGCCCGCAGCTGGTCGGCAATGGCTTTGGCGATTTCGCTTTGAATGGCAAAAACATCGGCCAGATCGCGATCGTAGGTTTGCGCCCAGAGATGCGTGTCGTTGCGCGCATCAATAAGCTGCGCGTTCACTCGCACGCGATTGGCAGCGCGCTGCACACTCCCCTCAAGCAAGTGCGCGACTGCAAGCTGCTGGCCGATCTCGCGGAGATTTCGCGGCGCGCCGCTCTTATACTGTCCGACCGAGCTGCGGCTGATCACTTTCAGGTCGGCGATCTTTGAGAGATGAGTCAGGATCTCGTCCTGTACGCCGTCCGCGAAATAGGCGTTTTCCTTATCGCTGCTCAGGTTCTCAAAAGGCAGCACGGCAATGCTCTTCTCTGCGATAGTTGAGCCGGAGCGCGACGGCCGTCGCTGAAGAAAAACAAAGGCAGCAATGATCGCGGCGAGCACGAGCAGCCCGAGAACAACCTCCGCCCAGCGCACACGCGCGCGATGCCTCTGAACAGCGCGGAACTTCTGCGGCGGTTCAGCATTTCCAACTCCATCCGCAACCAAGTTTACGATGCTGACCTTCACGCCATGCTTCACCTCGCATTCGCCGAGCTCGTGGAGAGAACGCTGCCAGCGCGGGTACTGCTCGAGATCTTCAGCGACGTGCTTTGAGAGGAGAATGTGGCCGGCATCGCCGCAACTCATCACACGTTGAGCGATATTAATACCGGCCCCAGCTATATTCCGTTGTCCACTTACGTCCGTGACTTCATTCACCGGGCCGCTGTGAATACCCATTCGCACTGCAAGCTCGGGATGTTGCTTGAGCTGCTTGCTAATCTCCATGGCGCAGAGCACAGCCGCTTCCGGACTGCTGCGAAAAACAAGGGCGCCGCCGTCGCCCGTCGGGAGCGCGAGCAGCTTGCCCTCAGCCTTCGCGGCCTGGAACTGCTCTGTTTCACGGACGATCTCCTTCAGCTTCTCGAGTAGGCTGCTCTGCTCCGTAATAAGCCCCTTGGAGTAGCCGACGATATCGATAAACAGGACGTGCCCGATCTCGAACTTCACGTCTGAGGATTGCTCCATGGGCACGCGACCTTTCTTATCGCGAACCAAGTAGGTTAACGAGCCTTTTCCTTTTTCTAGCTTCAATTCGCCCAATGCGCGCTGCGGCTGCGCCAGCTGGAAACGTTTATCTTTTCACGTTTTTCCGTCCAGCGGAAAAAAGCTGGACATTCATCCGCGTTCTTCGTGGAATCACCCCCTGCGAACACAGGGCAATCTGGGGCGGACATCGCACTCGACATTTACCGAACGACCGATGATGGCCAAGATGCCGAAATACAGCGGCGAGAAATTACGCAAAGCGCGCGTGCTGATTGTCGAGGATCAGCCGATGATGCGTGAAAAACTGGTGGAACTCATCAGCAGTCAATCCGATCTGATATGTTGCGGCGATACCGATAATCCTGGTGTCGCGATCGATCTCGTTCCGAGCGCGAAGCCGAATCTTGTTCTCACTGGTCTGGCCCTTCAGGAGTCCCACGGCCTCGAATTCATTAAGGATCTGCGGATGCGCTATCCGCGCGTGCCGGTGCTGGTCTTCTCCATGTATGACGAGTCGCTGTATGCCGAGCGCGTGATGCGGGCGGGAGCAAATGGCTTCGTCAGTAAACATGGAGCGACAGACGACCTGCTTTGTGCAATTCGGCGGGTGCTCGACGGAGGAATTTCCCTGAGCGAGCGAGTGGCTGCGCATGCCATGCAGCAGTTTTTCGCGCGCTCATCCTTCGCACCAGGCTCTGAAGCGGACCAGCTGAGTGATCGCGAGCTGGAGATCTTTGAATTGATCGGCCAGGGTCGCAGCAGCCGGCAGATTGCGAGTGCACTCCACGTCAGCATAAAAACGATCGAGACCTACCGCTCCCGCATTAAAACAAAGCTCAAATTCGGTAGCGCGACCGAGCTCGCCCAGCATGCCTCGGAGTTCCTGCAACATGCCACCTCCAGACGCGGGCGCAAGCGCCACGCAACGTAAGGGTCGCCCTTACAAAAAGCGGTTCTCTATTAAGGTTCCCCTACACGAAAATCAGGGGAGCTGCCTGACAGACAAGCGCGCAACAACTCTGTAGCATCGCAGCCGATGTTCGAATCTCCTGTCGCAACTCTTCGCAAGGAGCCCTGCCACCAAGAAAGGAAGCAGAAGGCGTCGGCAGCATCGGGATTAATCTGTTCGTATTCGCTGATGGAAACCGCCCGGCAGCCTTTGGTCGTCAGGGCCTTTTCTCACGCAGATGCACGCCAGAGCCGATCTGCCGGCGCCTTCTACCGCCGCGCTTGCACTAATTTCTCCGATCCGCCGCTGCAAAACCACAAAGCTCCGAAGCAACGAGTCAAAAACCTCAACTCAGAACATGAAACAGATTGATCCTACGCCACAAAATTTTTTCGCAAGAACAAGGCGATCCTTAGCTCTACGACGACCTATGAAGCACTTCCTGACGAACCAACTCGTTCCGAGCCGCGCGCTTTATTGTCCGATTCTCGCCGCCATCGTCAGCCTGACGATTGCGTCCGCAAGCCGGGCGAATGCAGCGGGCGTCTTTAGTTACTCACTCACAACCCCAAATGACCCAGTATCTCCAGGTCACGTTCTGGAATATGATGCCACAGTCACCAATCTGACCGCCGGCACCCAGTCAGTGAGACTGGATTTCACCGTGCCTAAGTATACCACCTACGGTGGCTATGGGGCCGGCACGGCGCGCGCCTATGACTTTGGCACCGTCGCGCCCGGCGCTTCCGAGACAGCCAAGCTGCTCTTTGCCGTGGTGGGCAGCGGCACGATCCCGCCGAATGGTACCGTCAT
>QHPU01000073.1 GCA_003219175.1 Verrucomicrobiota bacterium
GCCCCGAAGAGATCGCCAGCGGAGAAATCGCGTTTAATTTTTTCAAACTCATGGAGCAGCTGCTTGAACCAAAGCTCATAGGTTTGGTGGATGATGATGAACAGCATTTCATCATGCTCGTGGGAACTTGAGCGCGGATTCTGAAGGGTTAGCAGCCTCTCCAGATCAAGGTAGTTGGCATACGTAAGCGGCGGCATTGGATCACGCTCGCTTCAACGCTTTAACGTTTCAACGATTTAACGTGAGTTTTCGCCATTTCTTTCTTCTACTTTGGGATGAAGGTTTTCCTGAAAACGCTGCTCGCGATCCTGGTCGCGATCGTCATTGCCGGCGCCATTTTTCTCACAAACCTGATTTGGTTTCGTCCCTGGAGCCTCAATCTCGTTTACGAAAAGACTTTTGTAGAAGTAATTTTCAACGAGCCGGAATTGCTGATTTCACTTGGCTTGGTCGCGATCAACAACGCGGTTTATCCTTCCTACCAAAAGCTCATCGATTCTTTCAAAGGCGTCCTGCCAAAGACTACAACTGACGACGGGGTATGGACGTTGCCGAATGGCGACGCCTATTACACTTATGCCCTTCGTGAAAACACAACAACAACCCTAAACCCGAATGAGTTGCACGAGCTTGGTCTGCGCTGAAGTTGCCCGCATCGAAGGCGAAATGCGGGTGCTCCTCGATGCC
Source organism: Verrucomicrobiota bacterium (assembly GCA_003219175.1). Taxonomy (GTDB): domain Bacteria; phylum Verrucomicrobiota; class Verrucomicrobiia; order Chthoniobacterales; family UBA10450; genus AV69. The sequence continues at coordinate 688 of QHPU01000073.1, forward strand.
AACGGATTTGCTGGATAACCGATTAGCGCGTCGATGGACAAGCTTGCCAAAGACCCGCGCTTTCTTTACTCGAATGATGACGACGGTCGGAAAGCCGCGCTGGCTGAGTACAAGCACTTGATCGACGCTGCGCTGTCCCATTGTGGGCAACTATTCCTTGCCTGTCCGAAGGCGAAGGTAGAAGTGCGCCGCGTCGAGGCGTTCAAGGAAGCCACGGCGCCAGGGGGCCTACTATGAGCCTGGGGCGATCGATGGGAGTCGTCCGGGCATTTTCTTCGCGAATCTGCGCGAGATGAACGAAGTGCCGAAATGGAGCATGCCGACACTTTCCTATCACGAGGGCGTGCCCGGACATCACTGGCAAATCTCGATCGCGCACGAACTCAAAGGGCTTCCGCAATTCCGCAAAGTGATTCCGTTTACGGCTTACATGGAAGGGTGGGCGCTTTACAGCGAATGGCTAGCCAAGCAAGCCGGCTGGTACGAAGGTGATCCTTTTGGCGATCTGGGCCGGCAACGATGTAACATTTTTAACGAATCACCATCTGCGCGTCATCTCATGACGCGCAGATAATATCTGTCCCAAGCCGCAGGAATACTTTCTCGCGATGAGAAAGGTCCCGGCCGATACGCCCGCGAGCCGATCCCTTGCTGACTCAACTCGCAGACGTGCCAGTCCTGGCGATTCGTCGTGTCCCAGAATTCGATTGCATCATCAGGAATGAACTTCTCGCTGAGGAAAGCATCGGGGTGAAAAAACCAGTCACACACAATGAGCGTCCGCTCCGGTGATTGCGGCCAAAGCTGATGCACCATGATGTATTCCGGGTGCAGGCTCAGTAGCATGTTGGGGAAAATCGAGTAATAAAATACCCGCTGTAGTTTTTCGATCTTTCCGACGAATGCCGCGCACGCATTTCCGCTCATGGTGAGACTCTTGCCGGGATTGATTTGCATAAATCCGCCGAGAAATGGACCGTCGCGCAAATCGTTCTCGGCTGAGTCGTAGGGCGAGATCTTTTGTAACTGCGGATGGACGCCCGGGCAGTGGTAACACTCCGAATAATTTTCAAACATCAACTTCCAGTTTGCGTGCACATCGTATTCGATTCGTTTCGCCGGTTGCAGGATCGAAACGTTCCAATGCGAAAATTTGCCGCTCAACGGCGCGAACCACTTCTCCAGCGGCTCTGGATTCTTTCCCAAGTTCACGAAAATGAAGCCTTCCCAAAGCCCAAGATTCACCGGAGGCAAGGAGTAATCGGCCTTATCGAATCCGGGCGCGTCATCCATATGCGGCGCGCCCATCAACCGGCCGTCCAGTGCGTAAGTCCAGGCATGATATGGGCACTGAATCGCCGAGGTGTGACCACACGCTTCCTCCTTCAGTCGGCTCCCACGGTGTCGGCACACATTGTAAAAAGCTCTGATCTGCCTCTGCTGATCTCTGACTACAATCAAGCTCTCGTCAGCGACCGTTACTACGAAGAACTCGCCCGCACCGGGAAGCTGGCTTTGGTGGCCGATCAACAACCATTCTTTCGAAAAAATCTTGTGCTGCTCGTCCGCAAAAACGTCAGGCGACACAAAATATTTTTGCGGCAGCGATTTGGCGCCGACCATCGCCGGCTTGAGGGTTTTAGGAAAAGCGCGTGTCGCCTGCGTGTGCATAGTCGAGCAGAAGGATTCTAACGCTCAAGCAGGAACCGACAACTCCGAACGTGCTAAACTCTCAACGCTTGGACGGGATCGACCCGAGTAGCACGCCGAGCCGGAAGAAAGCAAGCAAGCAACGCAACCGCGAGCAGAATGATCAACGCCAGCCCAAAAGCGATCGGATCGCGCGGACTCACTTTGTAAAGCAAATTGCCCATCAAGCGCGTGAGCAGAAGGGCTGTTATTCCACCGATCGCGATTCCAGCGATCGTTAGGCGCAATCCCCTTGAAAGAACCAGCTGAAGTATGTCTCGTGCGCCCGCGCCGAGCGCCACTCGCATGCCAAGCTCGCGAGTCGATTGTGAAACCAAATACGACATGACCGCATACAATCCGATCGCCGCGAGAAAGAGGGCCATCCCACCGAAAATTGCCAGCAGCGCGACCGCAAGGCGTTGCGTGTAACTCATGACGTCGACTTGCTCTTGTAAACTGATTGCATCCAGTGGCGCCAGGTTCGCATCAAGCGCGTGTACTTCGCGCGCGAGCGCGTTGCTGATCGCGGCCGCGCTTTGCTCCGTGCGAATGATGATGTTGTCTTGGACGAAAAAGTTCTGGCGGACCGGTACGTAAAAAAATGGTGTCGACTGCTCAAGCTTGGTCCGGTAGTTCGCATTTTTTGCCACGCCGACGACTTCCATCCATTTGTCTTTGACCTTGAGGCGCTGACCGACTGGTTCTTTTCCCGGCCAATATTTCGTCGCCATCATCTCATTGACGACCGCGACTGGCGGCGCGTTCTCGTCGTCAGTGCGGGCAAATTCGCGGCCGGTAACAATCGGAATTCCGATTGTAGCAAAGTATCCTTCGCCGACTTCGTTGTAATCCCCTGCCAGCTGCTCATTGCGCGGTGGCTGGTAGCCTTCGATCTCCAGTGGCGCGGAAGAGTAAACGCCATAGCTGAATGGCCTGAGCCGCGCCAGAGTTGCTGATTGAACGCCTGGAAGTGCCCGAATTCGCTCAAGCAATTGTTCGTAAAAAATTTTTGCTCGATCGGGTTTGTAGCCGGCAGAAAAAAGATCTACCGACGATACGACCACGCTTCGCGTCGAAAATCCGGGATCGGCATTCTGCATTCGCACCAGGCTTCGGAGGACTAATCCAGTTCCGGCAATAAGCACAAAACTCAGCGCCACTTGAACGAACACAAGCACCGAACGCAGTCGGGATCGCCCGCTGCCGCCGATCATTCCGCTGCCTTCACTTTTGAGCGCGCCCGAAAGATCGACATGGCTCGCTTGAATCGCCGGCACGAGCGCGAACAGCATGGTCGATCCGATGCAAACGACGACACTTAGAGCCAGAACACGCCAGTCGAGGTGTCCAGGATAATCAATGGTGATTCCCGGAGTGCGGGCTGGAGCAACCAGCACGAGAGCGTTACGGCACCAGTACGCAACCACGATCCCACCAGCGGCTGCAATCAGAGAGAGAAGCAAGCCTTCAGTGAAAAGCTGTTTTATTAGCCGCCGGCGCCCGGCGCCGAGGGCCAGACGCATCGTCATCTCGTGTCGACGCAACAGAGACCGTGCCAGAAGCAAATTGCTTACATTCGCGCAGGCGATTAAGAGAACGAAAAACGCTACCGCGGCTGTGATGCCGAGCGTCGAGGACAGATTTGCTACGGCGTTGAATGGCGTCTTCGAGAGCGGCAGAATTTCAAAACGGTGCCCGCGGTTTGTCTCCGGAAAATCATTCTCGAGGCGTTGTGCGATTGTGTTCAACTCGGCCTGCGCCTGTTGACGCGTCACGCCTGGTTTCAAAAACGCGTAACCTTCAATCCAGCGCGCGCCGCGGTCTTCAAGTTTGTAGCCGGTCGAATCGAACGTTTCCTGCATCGACGTCGGCACCCAGAAGTTAAATGAGTAGCCGATGAAGGTGCCGTGAAATTTCTCTGGTGTGACGCCGATGATGGTGTGTTGAACGCCGTTGAGGAATTGGGTCTTGCCGACGATGTCGGGATCGCCCTTGTAGCGGTCCCGCCAGGTTAGGTAGCTAATTACCGTGACCGGATGAGCATTGCGCCCTTCGCCTTCCTCCGGTCGAAAGCCGCGGCCAAGCATCGGACGAACACCGAGCACATCGAAGTAATTTGCCGAAACGATTCCACCGGAAGCCCGCTCTGCCCGGTCGCCGATGCTGAGTGTCGTGCCCATGATGCGATCGACAATGAACGACTCAAATAGAGTAGAGTTTTTTTGGAGATCGCGAAAGTCGGGATAGGAGAGTCCTTCCTTTTCTGTAGTTCCTTGTTTGGTGCCAAAGAGCGCGACCATGCGATCCTGGTGCGCGACCAACGGATAGGGGCGAATCAAAATCCCTTCGATCCAGCTCATGACGGCCGCGCTCGTACCGATTCCAAGGGTGAGACAAAGGATTGCCAGGATCGAGAATCCGGGACTGCGCCACAGCATGCGCGCGCCGAATCGGACATCCTGAACAAATTCGTCCGCCCAACGCCAGATGCGTTGTTCGCGTGCGGCCTCTTTGATTTGTTCGACACCTCCGAATTCACGAAGTGCGGCGTTGCGCGCATCAGTCGGAGACATTCCATCGGCGATCTTTCGCTCGGTCAAAAGATCGACGTGTTGACGCATTTCCTCGGCCATTTCCGCGTTGTAGCGATTTTTGGAAAACAAGCCAACCAGACGCGAGAACCAGGCGCGAAGTCGCGGCATAAATGTCACGCTCCCGACAAAACGAGATCGATTCCCTTCGTGATTCGAGACCAGTGTTCTTGTTCGGACGCGAGCTGCTTGCGTCCTGCGGCCGTCAATTTGTAATAGCGCGCCTTTCGATTGTTGTCCGATAGCCCCCATTCGGCCTTGATCCACCCCTGCGCTTCCAAACGATAGAGCGCGGGGTAAAGCGACCCTTGTTCGACGCGCAAAATATCTTTCGACATCTGCTGGATCCGGTCCGCGATCGCCAACCCGTGTCTGGCATCGTGTTGGAGTGCTTTCAGGATTAACATGTCGAGCGTTCCGTAAACGAGGTCGGGTTTCTCTTTCGCCATAAGGGTTTGGTCGACCTAGACAGTCTTGGTGAGGAAACTGTTCAATCTTTTCCCTAGACTGTCAAGAGGAAATAGGTGTGTCAGTTTGCGCTAATCATGACAGGTGCTTGCACAAGCACCTCCGCAACCACTGATTTTTCTCTTCCCGATAACTACCGCAGCACCGCTTGGTGAAACTCGTGCCAATCGTCGAGATTGTTCAGGTTCACCGCATCCTTCGGCGCTGACGCGTCATCCGGCAGCCGGCAATTGCCCAGGATTTCTTTGCGCGTCTCGTCATCATGATCATACCCGCGGACTGCCGCATTATGTTTCTCGATCGCCTGCGAGTTTAGCGACTTTGCGTTCTTCTTTATCCACGCTTCAAACTGGGGATAAGTCGGCTTGTGTTGTTTGATGTAATCCTTTACCGCCTGCTCCTCGAGTCCGAGGGCAGCGCAGGTCATGGCGTCGAAACCTCTGCCGATCCCAGGATAACCGGGAGCCAGTTTACCCGACGCTTCCAGAGAAACTTTCTGCCACATCCGCGGCAGATGCAGAACACCAAGTGGTCCGGCCACGCCGGAACTGATTAACGGAACATATGTATTGCTCATGATAAATTGATGGTTGATTGAGATTCTTACACCCGCACCAGACATAAAGACAACTCTGGCTGCGCTATTTTCGCGTTATTTCGGCCGCTTCGTTTTCGCGGCCAGGGCCCGCTGAATCGCAAGCGCGTTAAGGATTTCCGGATTCCCTTGCGCCCACGCATTATCAATCGTTACCCGCTTGAAACGCCATTTCTGTCCGTCGCGCACCAACTCGCAATCGTAGCGATTCATCAAAAGGGCATTCTCCGATCCGCGGCGTGAACCTTGCCGCGGCATGAAATGCTGCGACATGACATAGGCGTACAAGGTTGCCGAGTCGTCACTAATCTCGATTTGCAGATTGCTGACCGCGTGACTGGTGTCGAGTGGGCCGAGAAACGGAACCAGAGCGTCCACGATCGCCTGCCGGCCAGTCAATTTCGGAAAATCGATCCCGAGTTTTTTACCGGCAGGTCGGAAATCGAATACACAGTCTTCTGTGAACGCCGATGCCAGGGAATCGGCATCGCCATGGTCAAGACCGAAAGCGTAGCGATGCAGGGCGTCAGCAATGTCGTAGCGGTCGCATGCCAGTTGTGCCAGGTCGGAGTTCATGGGCAAGTTAACCCATTATGGTGATAAAGCCGCAACGGCTGCTTCATAAGCATCCATCGTTTGTTGATCCGAGCTAACAGTAAAGTTCAGATCTCTCAACAACCCGTCGCTAATGTCATAAATCCAGCCGTGCACGGACAGCTCCTGGCCGTTTTTCCACGTATCGCGCGCAATGGTGGTGCAACAAACGTTGGCTACCTGTTCAATTACATTTAATTCGCACAGCCGGTTACAGGCTTCCGCGTCACTGCCGGCGCGCGCCAGTAACCGATCATGCTTCAGTCGCACATCCTCGACATGGCGAACCCAGTTGTCGCTTAACCCAAGCCGGTCCCGCCGAAATGCCGCCGCGACGCCGCTACACCCATAATGCCCGCAGACAATGATGTGGCACACTTTCAAGATCTCCACCGCGAATTGCATAGCCGACAGGCAATTGAGATCGGTATGCACAACGAGATTGGCCACATTTCGATGAACAAATAATTCCCCCGGCGCCAGGCCGACAATCTGATTCGCGGGAACTCTGCTGTCGGAACAGCCAATCCAGAGATAGGTGGGCGACTGCTGGCGCGCCAACCTCAGGAAAAACTCCGGATCCTTTTCCCGGATGCGTTCCGCCCAGTTTCTGTTGTTATCGAAAAGGTGATCAAGTGTGTCCATCCAAATGTTTGAAGCGAACCATTTAAGTTCGGTTCATTTGTATTAGTGAAACAGCACCAGCAATACCGCAATGAGTAACAAAGCTGCCGCACCAATAAGACTGCCGAAGACAACGCGGTCTTGAAACCGGGCGCGTCTTGCTGCCGTGGAATAAGGCAACCGCGTAAATGAGACCATCGCATAAAGCGGCAGATACCTTCCGGGGAGCAGACCTTCCAGTAAATGATCGAGCTTTTTCTTCGCGCGGAAGACTCGTGATGCGGTTTTGTCGCGCATCTCGATAAAGTTTTCGATTGCGAGATCTGCGAGCGCGTCTGTGTTCTCTTTACGACGGCTGAAATATTGAGCGAATGCGCGGTGTCGATCCTGTGCAAATTCCGCCAGGCATTCATCCAGCACGATGCAATCTTCGAAGGCGGCGTTCATTCCTTGACCGTAGAACGGTACCACCGCGTGGGCGGCATCGCCAACTAACACAACCTTGTCCTGAAAAAACCAAGGTTCGCAACGGATGGTCACGAGCGAACCGGTTGGATTGGTTTTGAAATCGTCGATCAGTGAAGGCATGAGCGGTACGGCATCTGGGAATTCTTCCGTGAAGAAGCGGCGGATTTCGTCATTCGTCTTCGTGGTGGCGAAGCTGCGCGGACCTTCAAATTCCCAAAAAAGCGTGCAAGTGAACGATCCATCCGGATTCGGCAGCGCAATCATCATGAAACTTTTGCGTGGCCAGATGTGGAGCGCGTTTTTTTCCATTTGCCACGAACCATCGGCCCGAGGCGGGATAGTGAGCTCTTTGTAACCGTGGGCGAGGTAGCTTTCATCGTAAGTGAAGCCTGGAATTGTCTTCTGCATTGACTGGCGCACAGCGGAGAACGCGCCGTCCACACCGATGACGGCGTCGCCATGGGCTCTGACGATTTTTTGTGGGGCTCCAGCCGACCCGCCTTCGCCCGGCTTCGGCGTGGCAGCCACGGCCGCCTCTGTAGAAGATATCTCAAGATGCGCGATCGCTCGTTCGAGATCGATTCCGGTGCAGCGATGATTGAAATGGACGCGAATATTTGGATAACGCTGCGCGGCTTCGATAACGGTGGTATTAAGAGCGGCACGACCAATTGAGTTGATGAATTTGTTTGGATCGCGGTCGTAGGAGGAAAAATGAAGGGTGCCGGATTTGTCATGGATCATACGGCCGCGCATGGGAATGGCGTGACGCAGCACTTCGTTGGCAATGCCGAGTTGCTCGAGCGCGTAAATTCCGCGCGTTGAAAGCGCGAGATTGATCGAGCGTCCCCCGACTATGTTTCCTTCGCGCGGATCAGAGCGTCGCTCGTAGAGCTCGACCTCGTAGCCGTGTCGGCCAAGATAAGCCGCCAGCAGCCCGCCAGCGAGGCCACTACCGATAAGGACAAATTTCCCGGACATGGATCAAAATCCTTACCCGGGGATGACACAGATATCACGGCTTTTCCCTGATCTCTGACATTCGATCCCTGACTGCCCGTCCTCCATTTGGCACCGTGACTGCTCCCCAGCATCATAATGAAATCCGACCCACATTCCCAAGGACTTGAGCCTCATGCCAATAGTCTTCAGTTGAAAGCCATTTTAGTGGTCGATGATGATCAGCAACTTGCCTCAGCTTTGCAATGGATCCTGGCGGACGAGAATTTTTTGGTCGATGTCGCCTTCGACGGCAGAGCAGCCCTCCTGAAAGTCAAAGCCCATGAGTACGATGCCGTGATCTGCGATCTGAAAATGCCCCGGCTGCGCGGAGATGATTTTTATCTTCAAGCAAAGGAAATACGCCCCTCACTGGGCGATCGTTTCATTTTCATCACCGGATTCGCCACCGATGCAAGAATCGCCCTTTTCCTGACCAAGCACGACGTCAAGTACCTGGTGAAACCGTTTGCGATTCAGGGATTGATCACTTGCGTTCGGCAATTGCTTTGCTGATTTTCGTTGCTGGAAGTTAGGATTCCAGCCTGACTTTCAAAGAGGTTGCGTCATCTGATTCTGGGCGCACGGTTCTAAGAGGGGAAATGCAAGAAGATAAGAATTCGGTCCCAGGTTCCCAGCTGCCCGAAGAAATTGGCGCGGCAAAATTGCGCGACCCGGATCGCGTGGCGGCGGGGATGCGGGCGGTCACGGAAAGTTTGAAATTCACATTTCGCGAGAGTGGGTTCACTCGCGGCATCCGCGACTGGTTTAAGATCAACCAGAAAGACGGTTTCGCTTGTCAGAGCTGTGCCTGGCCGAGCCCGGATGTCGATCCGCATCTGTTTGAATTCTGCGAGAACGGCGTCAAAGCATTAACGAGCGAAGCGACACGGAAAAAAATCACGCCGGAGTTCTTTCGTGAGCATTCGATTGCGGATCTCCAGGCGCAAACGGACCACTGGTTGGAATTGCAAGGGCGCCTGGTCCATCCCATGGTCAAACAGGCAGGCGCGACTCATTACGAACCGATCGAATGGGATGAAGCTTTCGCGCTGGTGGCGCGGGAACTAAATGCGTTGGCAACGCCAAATGCCGCGGCTTTCTATACCAGCGGACGAACGAGTAACGAAGCCGCGTTTCTTTACCAACTTTTCGTTAGACAATTTGGGACTAACAATCTGCCCGATTGTTCGAACATGTGTCACGAATCAAGTGGCGCGGCATTGAACGAAAGCATTGGCATCGGCAAAGGTTGTGTAAAGGTGGAAGACTTCGAGAAGGCTGACGGCATTTTCATTCTTGGGCAAAATCCGGGAACGAATCATCCACGGATGATGACCACGCTGGAGCGTGCAAAGAAGAATGGCGCAACCATCGTGGCCATCAATCCGATGCCGGAACCGGGATTGATGGCAGTGGTTAATCCCAATCCGCAGGAGTACCGAAACCCGTTAGCCTACGCGGCTAAGATGCTGTTCAACAAAGGGACGCCGTTGAGTGATCTTTGGCTATCGGTCCGCATTAACGGAGACATGGCGGCGATTCGCGGGATAATGAAAGAGATGCTGACGGAGGAGGAGTGCAAGCCAGGCTCCGTCTTTGACCGCACGTTTATCACACAATACACCGTGGGCTTCGATGCTTTCGTTGAGAATCTACGCGCGACTGCCTGGAACGACATTATCGAGAGCAGTGGATTGAACCGGGATCAGAGCAAGCAAGCCGCTCGAATCGCGATGCGATGCAAACGCATCATCTGTTGCTGGGCGATGGGGCTGACCCAGCACAAAAACGCGGTCGCCACCATTCAGGACGTGATGAATTTTCTCCTGCTGGGCGGTCACATCGGCCGGCCGGGAGCGGGGCCGTGTCCGATAAGAGGCCATTCCAATGTGCAAGGGGATCGAACGATGGGGATTTGGGAGCGGATGAGCGATTCGTTTCGTGAAAAGCTTGGCCGCGAATTTCAATTTGCCCCGCCGCAAGAACACGGATGCGACACGGTCGAATCGATCAAGCAGATGCACGACGGAAGAATTCGCGCTTTCTTTGCAATGGGTGGGAATTTCTTGGTTGCTTCACCCGATACCGAATACACAGCTCGAGGCCTACAAAGTTGCCGGCTGACGGCACACGTTTCTACGAAATTAAATCGCTCGCATCTAATCACTGGCGATGTAGCGCTGATTTTTCCCTGTCTGGGACGATCCGAAATTGATCGTCAGGAGTCTGGTGAGCAGTTCGTTACGGTCGAAGATTCGATGGGTATCATCAATCCATCGCGCGGGCACGCTGAGCCTGCGAGCAAACATCTGCGGAGCGAACCGTGGATTATTGCCGGGCTGGCCAAGGCTACGTTGGGAAAGCGTACGACCGTCGACTGGGATGGTTTGATCGCGGATTACGATCATATTCGCGATCGCATCGAGCGGGTTGTCCCCGGGTTCGAAGATTTCAACAAACGAATTCGTGTCGATGTCTTCTATCTGCCGAATGCCGCGCGTGACAAACGCGAATTCAAGAACAAGGAAGGTAAAGCGAAGTTCATCGTTTCAGATTTACCGCGGCATGAACTTGGACCCGGGCAATATTTGATGACGACGGTCCGAAGTCACGACCAGTTTAACACAACGATTTACGGCCTGAGCGATCGTTACCGCGGTGTCTATAATGGCCGGCGTGTCATCTTCATGAACGAAGACGACGTGAAGGCTGCTGGCTTACAGCAAGGACAGCTGGTCGATCTAACCAGCTACTACCGTAATGAGAAACGCATCGCACGGCACTTCATGGTCGCCCCGATCAGGATCGCGCGCGGTTGCACTGCGACCTATTTTCCTGAGGCTAATGTTCTTGTCTCAGTAAATAGTTCGGCGGATCGAAGCAATACGCCCGCCAGCAAGAGTATCGTGATCAGCATTGAACCATCGACCGATACCGCTGCGGCGGTGGATCAAATTCGGCGCGATGCACGCCTGTAGCGGCGCTCTATGAGCGCCGGAACCAGAGGAATTCGACGGTCGTAGACCGCCGCTACAGGATTATTCCAGAAAAATGCGCTCCGTGTGCGCGTAGACGTTGAAGGACGGCGGCCTGAGAAAACCAACCAGCGTTTGATTGCACTCGCGGGCGAATTCCACCGCCAGGGTAGAGGGAGCTGAGACCGAGGCGACGATCGGAATTCCGGCGGAGAGCGCCTTCTGCATGATCTCGAAAGAGGCGCGCCCGCTAACGAGAATTATGCAACTGGTGAGAGGCAGCTCCCGATCAAGAAAAGCACGGCCAATCACCTTGTCGACGGCATTGTGCCGGCCGATGTCTTCCCTGACAATTCGAGGTTGGCCATTCGACCCAAACAGACCGGCCGCATGAACGCCGCCAGTGCGAGCAAAATCGCTTTGTGCCTGTCGCAATTGCGATGGCAGGGAAAGCAACACTTCGGTTTTAACACGGACGCCTCCGATTGACTCGATCAGAGGAAAAGATTGTCGAATCGCAGCGATGCTTTGCTTACCGCAGATGCCGCAGCTCGACGAGATGGTGCCGAAGCGTTGCGCAGAGTCGAGCCTGGCTTTGACTTTCGTGCGCAAATGAACAGTTATGATGTTTTCACGATTGCGCGCACCAGGTGGTCGGGAGAATTTCTCGATCGCATCCGACTCTCGAACGATCCCTTCAGAAAGGAGAAAACCGGCGGCAAGTTCGTCGTCGAAACCGGGCGTCCGCATGGTTATAGCAACAGTCTTGCCGCCAATCCGAATCTCGAGCGGCTCTTCAACCGTGAGATCGTCCGGAAGGTACTCCAACGTGGCATCCTGTTTGCGTCGGATGATTTTGCCGGATGCGATGCCCTCGTGTTTCACTGAATGACCATCGATGTTATCATCACGCCGATGGAAATCTGCCACATTTACATTTCACGTGGGCACAATTTTGTCGGGCACTATGGACTGGAGCCGGATGATTTCCCGATGATCGAGGTGCCGACGGTTGAATGTGTAGCGGGCCGTGGGCTTCATGGCGACCGCTACTTCGATTTCAAAGAAGACTACAAGGGACAGATCACGTTTTTCTCGCTCGAAGTTTTCGATGAACTGTGCGGCGCATTACAAGTGGAGGGGATCGTTCTCAGCGCAGTGCGGCGGAATGTCTTTACCCGCAATGTCGATCTTAACGAATACATCGGCCAGCACTTCGAAGTACAAGGCGTTCGTTTTTATGGGACGGAGGAGAGTCGCCCCTGCGACTGGATGAACCGCGCGATTGCCCCAGGCGCTAAAGAATTTCTCAAAGGCCGGGGCGGCCTGCGTGCTCGGATCTTAACCGATGGCACGTTGCATTCGACCGCGCAGATTTCAGAGCAGGTCGGATGAATATCAGCGCCGCGCTGCTCGTCGGCGGCGAATCGCGTCGGATGGGACAGGATAAGGCGACATTGGCTTTCCACGGAAGCCCGCTGTGGGAAATTCAACTCGATTTGTTGCGGAAAATGCGGCCGAGAGAAATCTTCCTTTCGGCCCGGAGTGATCCGGTATGGCGGCCGGCGGACGTGCATTTCGTTCCCGACCAGACGCCTTCGCGTGGTCCATTAAGCGGGCTCGCGGCAACGCTCTCACGAATTCGAACAGATCACTTGCTTGCTCTTGCCATCGACATGCCGTTGATGACCGAAGATTTTTTGCGTTCGCTCTGCGACATGATCAAACCTTCCTGCGGTGTTATACCGATGATCGGCGATCGTGCTGAGCCATTGGCCGCGATCTACCCGAAAGGCGCCGCTAGCAATGTCATTGCGGCTCTTTCCGGGCCGGACTTTTCGCTTCGATCACTCGCGAAGAGACTGATTGCCGCCGGCAAGCTACGTCTCGTTAGTGTGTCTAAGAACGACGAAAATTACTTTCGAAACTTTAACAAGCCCAGCGATTTCATATGAGCATGTTTTTGCCAGTTACTTCCGGCGCATGCCGAGAATGCTGACGAAAAAGCTGGAGAAGATGGTTTGAAAGCCGCAGGACGGACGTTTGGGCTTTTCGAACCATATCAGCCGATCAGATTGCAGCCCTACTAGCGGACTTTTATTATTGGGTCAGGATTTTGGCGAAGCGCCAGACTTCGTGAAAAGTATTGTAAAGAGGGGTGGGGGCGACGCGAATGACATTTGGTTCGCGGAAATCGCAGATCACGCCGAAAGCTTCCAGTTTATTGAATAATTCTTGGGGATATTCGTGCGCCTGGATCGATAACTGGCAACCACGCTCATTCATCTCCCGCGGTGTGATGACGGTGTATCGCTGCTTTGATCGCTTGTCCCGCTCGGACTCTAACAAGAATTGGAGGTAACTTGTCAGCCTGATCGATTTTTCTCGCAGCGGTTCCATGCCGCCGGCCTCGTCAAAAATCGCAAGGGACGCGCGCAGCGGCGCCATCGCCAGGATCGGTGGATTGCTGACTTGCCAGCCATCCGCTGACGGAACCGGAATAAACTCTGGCTCGAGATGCATGCGAAAACGAGTATTGGGGTCATTGCCAAACCAACCGGCCAGACGGGGCAGCTCAGTATTGGAAGCATGTCGCTCGTGTACAAAAGCGCCCGCCACTGCCCCGGGACCCGCGTTCAAATATTTGTAAGAACACCACACCGCGAAGTCGACATTCCAATCGTGCAACGACAACCGCACGTTGCCAATGGTGTGGGCAAGATCGACGCCTACGGTGATTCCATGCTTCTGCGCCGCTGCCGTGATTGTCGGAATGTCGAATAATTGCCCGGTAAAAAAATTCACGCCGCCGATCAGGACGACTGCAAGTTCGTCGCGGTGCCTTTCAATCAAATCAAGAATAGCATCGGTTTGGACGATAAACTCGCCCTGGCGCGGACTCGCCAGCAACAGACTGTCCTTCGGGTTCAATCCATGATGAACGATCTGCGTTTTGATGGCGTAGGTATCGGAAGGAAATGCCGGATCCTCCATCAGGATTTTGAAACGCGATTTGGTCGGATGGTAAAACGTCGCCATCATCAGATGAAGATTCACCGTCAGGCTGTTCATGCAGATGACCTCGTTTGGCTTGGCGCCGACGAGGCGCGCTGATGAGTCACGCACAGTTTCGTGGTAGGAATACCACGGCGTTTTCGCGTCGAGGTGCGCGTTTACGCCAAGCATTGCCCAATCGTGCAGTTCTTGCTCGACGATTTGCTTCGCCGACTTCGGCATCAAGCCCAGCGAGTTGCCGGCGAAATAAATCAGCGGTTTTCCATTTTTGCCAAGCGGTAGATGGAATTGCTCGCGAAACGAGCGAAACGGATCCTGGACGTCGAGATGCTTCGCGAAGTCTTCATCAGCAGAGAACTGCATAACCGATCTTAATGCACCATCCTGGACGGCGCACGCGCCTCGCATGCAATCGCCGATCCGGTCGAATCGTGCAATAATCGCGCTCGACATGAGCGTTAACGATTTGAGATTACCGATAATTTGTGGCCACAATGCGAGTAGCCAGTCTCATTATCTGCCTCTCAATTTTTGCGGTGATCGGCGCGGCGGCAGGAAGTAATCCCGCAACTGTGTCGCCGCAGAAAAAACGTGTTGTTATTGCGGCGAAAATGCTGTTTGACGGGCGCGGTAAGGTTCTGCGCGATACGCGGATGGTGACTGAAGGGTCAAAGATTGTTGCGCTTGATCCCAAGGCGATGCCGGTGGATTACGACCTGCGCGACTTCACGGTGATGCCAGGATGGATCGATTCGCATGTTCACATCACCTGGAGTTTTGGTGCGGATGGTAAGAACGCAGGCGCCGATGAGACGACGCAATTCGCCGCCTACCAGGCGGCATCGAATGCGTGGCGTACTTTGATGGCGGGTTTTACGACCGTGCAGAGCGTTGGCTCGCCCACAGACGTTCCGCTGCGCGACGCCATTGCAAAAGGTGAGATTCCAGGTCCGCGCATTCTCACCGCGGTCGAGCCGCTGGAGGGAAAAGGCGAACAGACCGGCTCGCCGGATGAGATTCGCGAGTTTATCCGAAAACAAAAGGCGGCGGGTGCGGATTTAATCAAAATTTTTGCTTCGCAATCAATTCGTCAGGGCGGCGGGATGACCTTGTCACAGGAACAACTCAACGCGGCTTGCGACGAGGCGAACAAACTAGGAATACGCACGCTCGTTCATGCTTACAAAGACGCCGTGCGCGCAGCCACACTCGCCGGTTGCACGCAGATCGAACACGGCACGCTGGCGGACGACGATTCGCTGAAACTGATGGCTGAGCACGGCACCTACTTCGATCCGCAAGCCGGTCTCGTGATCGAGAATTATCTCGCCAACAAAGGGCGATTTCTCGGTACGCCCGGTTACACTGAAGAAGGTTTTGCCGCGATGGAACGTGTGTTGTCCCTCGATCACGACATCGTTCGTCAGGGCGTGAAAACTCCCGGGCTCAAGGTCGTGTTTGGTACCGATGCGGTCGCGGGCGCGCACGGCCGCAATGCAGAAGAATTCATCGATCGGGTGCGCGATGCTGGAGTCGATCCGATGAGCGCGATGATTTCGGCGCAGTCGCTTGCCGCAGAAGCGATGCGTCTCGGCAACCTTATCGGCTCCATCGCGCCCGGCTACGAGGCCGACATCATAGCGCTCGAGGGTGATCCTCTCAAAGACATCACCGCGGTCCGCCGGGTCACTTTCGTGATGAAAGCCGGTACTGTTTACAAGAATGTCGCACGCGGGGCGATTCCCACCTATGCCGGCGACCACCGCTGAGCGCTAGAGAGCCCGAATCTCTCAACACTCAACCACAACTCGCTTCGGCATTTCCATGAATTCGAGCGTCGTCCCGTCAGGGTCGCGAACATAGACGACGCGTTTGCCGGCGTTGGGACCTACCGTAAGCGTTTGTGGTTCCCCGGCCGCTTTCCAACCCGAAGCCGCGATCGTCTCAAGAATCACGTCGAGATCGTCGACGGTGAGCGCGACATGTACTGACCCGACGTCGCAGGGTCGCAAAGGAACATTTTTTCGATCCGGCGGCGTGTGATATTCGAGCAGTTCAATCTTATGACCGTCCGGTACTTTAAGGACAGCGAGTTTTAACTCAGCGCCTTTAACTCCAGTGATCTGTTCTGCCATTTTGCCGCTTTGGTGCGCGCTGTGCGAGAATTCGAATCCGAGAACGTTTTGCCAGAAGGCTAACGAGCGTTCGAGATCCGAAACAGTGATGCCAGTGTGATCGGCACTGATGATTCGAAAAGACATTCGCCAAACGTCCAACGCCGAACGCCCAACGTCCAACACCGAATGAAAGATAAACGCGCTGGGCGCAACAGGTTTCGGTCGGCAGTCAGAGCCGTACTGGCGTAGAGACGGCCGCTCCTCGAATCGGCGGACGGTCGTTACTTTATTGCCGCGATCACTTTCAGTTCGATCGCGATTGGTGTGGGCAAAGCGGTAATTTCAACCGTTGTGCGGGTCGGATTCGGTTTGCCATCGCCCGCGAAATATTCCGCGTAGAGTTTGTTGTAAATCGGAAAATCCTCTTTCATGTTGGTCAAGAAAACGGTGACGTCGACAATGTCGTTCCAACTTGCATCGGCGTCTTCCAGAACGAGCCGGACGTTTTCAAAAACCGCACGGCATTGCTTCTCGATATCGTAGCTCAAAATGTTGCCATCAGAGTCGAGGGTGACGCCTGGAATTTCCTTGCTGCCACGGACCCGTGGCCCAATCCCCGAGAGAAAGAGAAAATTGCCAACGCGTTTGGCGTGCGGGAAGGCGCCTACCGGTTCGGGCGCGCGTCGACTTTCGAAAGACTCGCTCATCGCATTGCCTGCGACGAGTTCGTGGTGAGAGCTTTCGTGAATTGGTCAGAACTGGAAACCCAGCCGAACAAGAGTTCGGCGTTTAAAAGCGAGGCATCATGATTCGTTCTGGCCAAATCGTGGCCGATGGGCTCACTCATACAGTCTTGCAGCAGCACACAAAGGTAGTCTCTGAACATTGCGTCTCTCACGGTTGATTCCACGCAAATGCTCGTAGTTACCCCGGTAACGATAAGGTATTTGACGCCGAATTTTTTCAACGTCGCGTCGAGCTCGGTTTGGTAAAAGCCGCTGAATCGCGTTTTGTAAATTACAGCGTCGTTCGCCTGCGGTTTCAACTCCGGGACGATATCGGTGTCCCACGTATCTCGAACCAAGATTCGGCTTTCGCGTCCATCGGGTGCCTGAATTTTCTGGCCCACGCCAAATTTTAAGTGGCGCGCACGATTCACCGAATCGTTTGCGCCGAGGTCAGAAAGGTCCGGGTGGTAGCCCATTTTTAAATAAATGATTTTCAGTCCTGCTTCCCGCGCCGCTGCGAGCACCTTCGCGGTGGGAGCGATTGCTTTCTGAGCTCCCGAGATGTCGACGCCCGCGCGATCAAACATGCCGCCTTTGGCCGCGAAATCGTTCTCCATGTCAACGACGATGACGGCAGTTCGAATCGGGTCGATGGAGATCGGTTCCGGCTTGGCATCAATGGGAATTATCTCGCTCTTCGCCCCACCGGCCAGGGATTCTTGGGCAATGCAAAATTGTGTCACCACAATTCCGAGCGCCAGGAGCCTAAATATCAAAGCCGACATAATTCCTTTGTCTCAACTCGGCGGATATTTTTCGAACTTTGGCAACTCGGGATCCATCGCATCCCATGGCTGTGCGTCCGAGGCCCACATGTGTAGCTGCGGTTTGAACAAGCTCGGATCGTCCAGGCTGGAAGCGGCGACGCCCTGGCCTGTTTCGCTTGCTCCACCGAAGAGTCGCGAACCGCACTCGGGACAAAATCCGCGCTTGTTGTGACCGGCCATGTCGCTCGGCGTGGAATAATAATGTGGCGAACCTTTCGTGATTTTGAATGCCTTTGCCGGCACATAGACAACGGGAGTAAATGCGCTTCCGGTGGTACGTTGGCAATCGCGGCAATGACAGTTGAACATCATGATCGGTTCGGCGTTGACTTCGTAGCGAATGGCGCCACAGACGCATCCGCCGGTAAATAAAGTCGCCATTGCCTCAGTGATGGTTGTGTCTGGCGGAGCCAACCAGGACCGGCGTTAATCCGAAGCGCTTGCCCGAACGCTCGCGCGCCTTCAAGCCTTCAGCTTCGCGATTCCGAGGAGGCGCATTCGTTACCAGAGAACTCAAGAGTTCCTGGGCGACTTCGGTTACTTTGTCCACCGCCCGATGGAAGGCTTCGTCGTTCGCCTTGGAAGGTCGAGTAAAGCCGCTCAGTTTTCGAACGAATTGAAGGGCGGACGCCCGGACTTCTTCCTCCGTCGCGGGCGGCGCAAAGTTATGCAGGGTTTTAATGTTTCTACACATGGGATTTTTCCTCGTTGTTTAATTGTTCCGCCGCCATCGACTATTTCAAGCGTCGACTAAAACTTTGAATCCGCCATAGGCCATACGCTTCGAATCGAAAGGCATCGCCTCGGAATCAACCATTTTTGCGAGTCTCGTGTCCTTCATCACCTTCGCGTTAACGGTATCGCGATGCACGCGAGATTTGAACACGATAAAGGAAAAAACATCACGGCCTCCCCACGTTTCGGCTTTACCAGGCTCGGAACCGATTCTGCCTTTTGGGTGGATC
>QHPU01000074.1 GCA_003219175.1 Verrucomicrobiota bacterium
AAAGCCGGGCGCGGCACCACTCCCAACCCTGCATTCGAGCAAATTCGCACCCGTGCCGGAACCGACTATTCGGACTGGGGTTGTGGCAATGACGGCGGCGGTGTTGGATTTGATGAAGAAATAATCTTCTTCGCCGGATTAATCCGAGGACGCCACTCTCATTAACACCGGCCTTTAGGCCGGTGATCGTCGCTGGAGATCGACACCAGCCGTTTCAACGGCTTACCATCAATACCATGTCGGTGCATTCTTACTCCCGCTGCTAAATCCACCTCATCTGGGGAACTTTGAATCGCCAAAAGCTGCTAGATAAACAAGCTGCGGCTCGCCTATCACGTTACCTCGGTGATTACGCCGATACAAAAGGTGTCTACATGAAAATCAATTTCGTAAATGCCGATGACGTTCACGCGCTGATCGATCTTCCAACTAATTTGTCGATCGAGGAACTGATCCAGCTGCTAAAGGGAAGTTCTTCTCACTGGGTCAATGCGAACAATATTCTGCGGGGAAAATTCGCGTGGGGAAGAGGCTACGGCGGTTTCTCTGTCTCGGAATCCAATGTTAAACGGGTTGCTGAGTATATTGCCGGGCAAGAAGAACATCATCGCGTCCGCACATTTGCCGATGAGTTACGCGAGTTCGCCGAGCGTCATGGCCTGCGTTGGCAGGGTGATAAAGCCGTTAAAACGGCTTGAGCTCTGTACAGTTGAACAACACCGGCCTGAAGGCCGGTGTTAATGAGAGAGCGCGCCCTTCCGCCCGACGTTGAGTGCTATCTCTCGACTTCGCTTGGGGTGACAGATCTATTTCACCCGAATGTTCTTCCGCAAAAATGTCGGGACGTCCAAGTCCTGCCCTTCCACAATCGTCGGCTCGCTCTTTTCAAAACGACCCCGGGTGACCGGCTCAAATTGCAACACTTCCTGGCGAGCGGCGGCAGCTTTTTCGCGCTTCGAGTCTTCAGGCTCAGCCTTTGGGGCGATTAGCGGTTTCTTTTTCGGCGGAATGATTCGCGGCGGCGGCGGCTCCTCTTTCATGATCTCCTCCACTACCGGAGTTGCCTCAGGCATTTCGCGCGGCGATAAATTTTCTTCGATTACGGGTTCGGGATCCAAAATCTCCGGTTCTTGAAAAACAGGCTGCACTGGCTCCGGCTCGAGCGTCGCCGGGATATTCATCGCCGCGGGTTCAACGAACGACTCGATTGTCGGCGTTTCGATAACCGGCTCGGGCGGCGGAGCGGTTGCGATTACCGGACGTTTTGGTTTCCGCGCCGTAATTTCGGTTTCCGCGACAGGCAGCGAGCTGAGCAGTGTAACGCTCAACCGATCGCCCATCCGGCCGTCAACCGCCGTCCCGAAAAGAAGCTGCGTTTCTTCCCCGATGTGCTTGTTCAGATCGCGCATCAAGATTTCCACTTCCGACAGGGTCATACCAGGACCGCCGGTGATTTGCACCAGCACACTGGAGGCATTGGCGAGCGAGCGCCCGCGATCCATCAAGGGATTCTTCAACGCCTGTGCCAGTGCCTGGTGCGCACGATTATCCGAATCACTTTCGCCAAAACCAAAGAGACAACGCCCACCGCCGCCGCGCAGTGCCGCGAGCAAATCATCGAAACCGATGCGCATGATGCCTGGCCGCTGGATCAAATTTATAATCGAACGCAAACTTTGGCTGATCGCCATGTCGGCAACCGCAAAAGCCTGATGGATACCAGCTTTGGGCGCGACCATGTCGGCCATGCGATCGTTCTCGAAACAGACGACGGCATCGGTGGATTCGTGCAAACGAGCAAGAGCATCGCGAGCCTGAGCGGCACGACGTTTTCCTTCGAAGGTAAATGGCACAGTCGCGAATGCGATCACGAGCGCGCCCATCTCACGCGCCAGTTGGGCGATGACGGGCGCTGCGCCGGAACCAGTGCCGCCGCCGAGACCGGCACAGATAAAGATCAGCCGGGCTTGCGTCAGGACCTGGCGGATTTCATCGGCTGCCTCCTGTGCGGCATCAAATCCGAGTTCGGGATCGCCGCCGGTGCCAAGTCCGCGCGTAACCGAACGTCCCAATTGCACTTTCAACGCTGCCACCGAACTGGCGAGGGATTGCGCGTCGGTGTTGGCGGCGATGAGATCGGACTTGTCCATCCCATCAAGCACAACGCGATCCAGCGCATTTGACCCGGCGCTTCCCACCGCGATCACTTTGATCGGGATGATTTGCTCTTCTCGTTCCGGCAGACTGTAGTTTCGGCTTAGTTGAATCATATTTTTACCCTGTCTGTGAAGTGGAGGGACGGGCGCTGTCCCGTCCCAAAATTATGGGACGCCACGGAGGGCATCCCTCTATCAAAAATCGGTTTGCTCGGATGTTGATTTTGAGTGCCTCTCATCGCATTCCGGGAATAAACCGGCTGAAAATGCGACCAAATCCGCGCCGTTGGGGTCGCTCTGCCTGCACCGCCTGAGCATATTTGATCAGTCCGATGGCGGTGGAAAACTGCGGGTTCTGAAAGGCAGAGGTTAGCCCTGACATGGTCTGGGCGTGAGCGATTCGCGCCGGAATTTCAAATGTTTCCTCGGCCAGATTATCAATGCCGCGAATCAGGCTGCATCCGCCCGTGATGAAGATGCCTTCGCCGATAAAATTGATGAACGATTCTTCCTCCAGCGTGCGCCTGAGCAGCTCGAGTGTCTCGCGCACGCGCAAATGAATGATGGTATTGAGCGTCTCGCGCTCCACTTCCTTGCCGGCAAACCCGGAATCGTCCTTTAACACCACCGTCTCCCCCGGAAGACAATTTCCCAGAATCACGCTGCCCTCGTCGATTTTTAACTTCTCCGCGCGCGCCATCGGAATGCGCAGCCCCATCGAGATATCGTTAGTAATGTGATCGCCGCCGATGCCGAGAGAACCGCTCTGCTTCACTGCGCCATCGACATAGAGAATGTAATCAGTGGTGCCGCCTCCCATGTCGATCACCAGTGCTCCCATGTTTTTTTGCTGTTGGGTTAGGACCACCTGAGCGGAGGCAAGCGGATTAAAAACGACATCTTCCACCTCCAAGGGCAGTTCCTTGACACAGCGAATGGTGTTTTGAATACGAGTACGCACACCATGAATGATGTGAAAATCCGCTTCCAGCTTGTGACCAAGCATGCCGACGGGATTGAGCACGCCATCCTGGCCGTCGACGTGATAGTGCTGAATGATGGAATGGAGAAACGCGTTCTGCGCCGGAATGCTCACTTCGCGGGCATTGATCTTCACGTCCTCGATATCCTGCTCATCGATTTCATCATGATCGTCCGGTAGCATGACGCAGCCACGGTTGTTGAAACTCTGAATGTGCGCGCCGGTCACGCCGACATAAACGCCCTTGATCATCACGTCGCTTTTCGTTTCGGCGTCGCTTAACGCTTCCAAGACGCATTTCATCGCCGTCTCGAAATCGACGACCTCGCCTTTGCGCACACCGCGCGAAGGCGCCTGCCCGACGCCCAAAATTTTCGTCGTTCCGTCCAGACGCGCTTCGCCGACAACGACGCAAATTTTAGACGTCCCAATTTCCAACCCTATCATCAAATCATTACTGGCCATTTCCGCCTTTCTTTTCTGAGTTTTGTTTTTGCAATGAAAAAGGTTGCGGCCCGTTTTGGGTTTTTCCCGATGCCGGCAGGGCTGATTTTCCTTTTCCCGACGCCGGAGCCGGCGGATGCACCGGAATTGCTTTCATAATGCGCGGCGTCTCCTCCGGATCGATGGTGTCATTAATCACTTCGGCCGGTGGTTTCATGAAGGTTACCGGAATGTTGCGCTGCACCATCAAATTGACCGTTTCGATGTCGCGCCGGGAATCGTCGGCATAAACCAGGAATTGTTCGAGCCGCTGAATCTGTTTTTCGAGCTGATCGAATCCGACGGTGACTCGAGTGTGATTCTTGTCCGTCACGACCAGGCAGTAGCCTTTGGAGAGGTCGATCTCGCGAATTTGGAAACGGGTTTGCATGAAACTACCCGCGCTCAAACGCAGTAATTCCAAGGCCGCCTTGGCTTCGACAGATTGAACAATTTTCCCCGGCTCGAGCGATTCGCTGGTGCAACCGGTGATCAACGGCAGCCCGAGATATTCCGGCAACAATTTTCTTTCCTTCATCAGGACCCCGCGTGCGTCGATTAAAAATGCGACATCAGACTGAAATGGATCGGAAATCTCTTTCTCGCTCGTGATCCAGGCGATCGGTTTGCGCTCGACGATGCGAATGTCGATTTCTCCCGGTAGCTTGCGCACCAATTCCACTTCATCCACCTGCGGCAACTGCTGTAGAACGCGATGGACGTGCCCGAGGTTGACTCGAAAAATATTTTCGCCTTCGCGCAAATCGGCCGCTCTTAAAACTTGATCGCGCAGCAAACTTCCATCCGTCTGCACATCGATCATCGCCAGGCGGTAATCCGGATTCTCAAAAAAGAACCGTCGCATTGCCACGCGCACGCCAAAAACGCTTCCGCCGCAGATGGCGGCGGCAAGAACGATTTTGGACATGAAAACCAAGACGCGTCGGTTGCGATACTGCGTGGCTTTGCGCGCGCGCACCTTGACATCAAGCAGATGCTGCTGTTTGCGCTGACGCGGATTCGAGACGCGCTTATTGCGAGACCGTTTGCGAGTGGAGTTGCTTAATCTCATTTCCCTCTCCCTCTCCGCAGACGCGATAATTCAATAATCCGCAGACACAGGTCCTCGTAGCTGATGCCCGCAGCTGCGGCTGCTTCCGGCAACAAACTCGCCTCCGTCATTCCCGGAATAGTGTTAACTTCCAAAACCGTCGGAGCCGCGTTTTCCGGCAGGAGCACATCCACTCGCGAATAAACGCGCAGACCGATCGAACGATACGCTCGCAACGCCAGTTCCTGAATTTGACGCGTCAGCTTTTCTTCAATCTTGGCCGGACAAACATGTTCTGCTCCGCCGCCGGCCTGCGGATTCAGGAACGGATACTTATTGGCGAAATCGTAGAAGCCGCTCTTCGGAATAATCTCGATAATCGGAAGGGCTTGATCACCCAGAATGCCGACCGTCAGTTCGCGGCCGGGCACGAATTCTTCGACCAGTAACCGACGATCAAATTTACGCGCTTCCGCCAGGCCGGTCTCAAGTTGATCGGCGCTCCTAATAATATAGATGCCAACGGTCGAGCCTTGTCGTGGCGCCTTAACCACGAAAGGAAGCGGAAGGGTCGGTCGCTCATTCGAACCGATGATCTGCCAGCGAGGGGTCGTAACACCAGCAGCTTCAAATTTCTTCTTTGATTCAATTTTATCGAAGGCGGTCCGACTCTCATTTACGCCATCGCCGGTGTAGGGAACATCGCGATCTTCCAAAATCTGCTGAATTTGGCCGTCTTCGCCGAAGGTCCCATGAATGGTGAGGAAGGCGACTTCGATGTTCTGTGGGAGCTCGAAATTTTCATTGCGAACATCGATTTCGAAAACTTCCGCGCCGCGCGAGCGGAGCGCTTTGGCAACGCCACGCGCTGTGGCAAGGGAGACATCCCGCTCGGAACCGGGGCCACCCATTAATACTGCAATTCTTTTCGGTAGATTCATTGCATTATCCTCAGCGTGAAATAGCAAACCTCTGGGTAGCGCCGCGTCTCGCCGCAACGACACGCGCGCTTTTCCGATCGCGCAATTTTTCAAACCTAATTCGTCCACTAATTTTCCCGCTGGAATGCTGTCCGGATTCTTGAAAATGCATCCGGCGCTGGAAGCCGCCGGCTGGGTGGTCTTGCGTTTGTGCTGCGACTCCTCGAGTTTTCGCACAATCTCCTCCTTGGCTGAGGGGGTGCCGCGAAATACGGCTGAAACCGCATATCGTTTTTCCAAGGTCGGAACATGACGATAGTGTACTTCCATCTCCGACGGAGTCATGACGTGGGCATTTCCTTCGTCATCGAGAACACGCACCCTCAGGACATGTTCAAATGTCTGCCCGCCCATGGCGCCCGCGTTCATCCGTAACGCACCGCCGACTTCGCCAGGAATTCCTTCCATCCACTCAAGGCCACCGATGCCGGCATCGCGTCCCGCATATGCGACTTGCTTCAATTTCGCGCCAACCCCGGACGTAATTTCAGTTCCACTGACACTAATGTCATCAAATTCGCCGCCACAGGGATGAACAACCACGCCTTCAATGCCGCCGTCGCGAACCAATAGATTCGAACCGCGCCCGACGACGAAGAGCGGCAAGTCTTCGCGCCGGCAAAAACGGATCAGTTCGGCAAATGCCTTTTCCGTCCGTGGCTCGACCCAAAACTGCGCCGGGCCGCCGACGCGCAGGGTCGTATGCTTTGCCATCGGCTCGTGCAGACGCACATCGCCTTCTTCGCCAACAATCGCCTTTAATTTTTCGGCAACGACGAGTTCCGCTGCCAGCATCGAAAGTTGCTCGTGAATGTTTCCGGCGCCGAGGCTAAGGATGAGATCGCCCGATACCAGCATGTTGCCGATGTCGCGATGCACGCGCATAAATCGCGATTGATAAGTCACACCGCGATGACCGTGCGCCGATATGGCGTCAGCGATAGTCTGGCCACTGATTCCGGGAATGGGCGGCTCGCTCGCTGGATAAATATCGGTGATAACGACGCGATCGGCCTGATCAAAGGCGGCGCCAAATTCATTGCACAATGCCTTGGTGCGCGTGTAGCGATGCGGCTGAAACATTGTCAGTACCCGCTTGCGTCCTGTGGAACGCGCTGTCGCCAGCGTCGCGCGGATTTCCGTGGGATGATGCGCGTAATCGTCGACCAACAAAAAGCGGTCGCTGGCGTATTTGATTTCGAAACGGCGGCGGGCGTGCCGAAACTTGGCCAGCGCACTGGCGATTTTCTCGAACGGGATGCCGAGTTCACTCGCCAGCGCAATCACGCCGGTCGCGTTTTGCACATTGTGGCGACCGGGAACGTTCAACCGCGCCTGGCCCAGTTCTTCGCCGTGATGAAATACAGAAAAGACTGAGGAAAAATCCTCCAGCGAAATATCCCGCGCCCGATAATCGGCATTCTCGGCAAAACCGTAGGAGACCGAGCGAGCGGATTTGCAAACACGCGTGGTGACGGGATCATCCAGACAAAAAAAGATTTTGCCGGAGGTTTGCCCGATTAACTGATCAAAGACCGCCTCGATTTCGGCCAGGTCCTCATAAAAATCGAGATGCTCCAGCTCGATATTCAGGACCAGGATATGTTCTGGATGGAAACAGCGAATGGTGCCGTCGCTTTCGTCGCCCTCGGCCACGAAATATTCTCCCCGCGGGTCCCAGTGGGCGTTCTGGCCGAGAATCGGAATCTCCGCGCCGACGTAATGCGACGGGTGCAGGCCCCCTTCCCGCAAAACATGTGCGGTCATGGCCGAAGTGGTGGTTTTGCCATGCATGCCACAAACAATGATCCCGCGTTTATCCTGCATGATTGCCGCCAGCGCTTCTGCGCGTCGCGCCGTACGCGTTCCCGATTTGCCGGCGCTAAGGAGAATTGGATTGTCCACCTTGATGGCGGAGGAATAGACGATGAGTTCGGTTTGAGTGGCGTCTTTGCTGCGATGTTGCTGAAAAAATTTCAAGCCCAGACGCTGCAACCGTTCCACTTCGAGTGAGATCGACTTATCCGAACCGCTCACCTGGTGGCCGAGCTCGAGCAATAAGGCCGCGACACCGCTCATTCCGCTTCCGGCTACGCCAATGAGATGGACGCGGTGATGCTCGCGCGTAAGAAAGCGCGCCAGACTGAGGTGTGTAGGCCCGGTTTTCATTCGGCGACGGTGGTATATCTCTCGATCGTTTCCACCACTGCGCTGGCGGCATTTCGAGTGGAAAGTTTGGCCGCGTTTTGCGACATGCGCTGGAGGGGGCCCTGGTCTTTGACGAACGGAAGGATTTTGTGGGCGAGTGCGTCATCCAGGATTTCCGATTCCTTAACCACGATGGCCGCCCCGGCCTTGACGAAAACCTCGGCGTTACGTGTCTGGTGATCGTCGGCTGCGTAGGGAAACGGAATCAAAATGGCGGGCAGAGCGAAGGCTGCCAGCTCGGCCAGACTGGCAGCGCCCGATCGGGCAACCGCGAAATCAGCAGCGCTGTACAATTCTTCCATGCGATGATGAAACGCCGCAACAAAAGCCGGCAGTTTCGCGCGGCGATAATTGTCCGCCACAAGTTTTTCATCGCGTGTTCCGGTGAGGTGAATCACTTGCAACGTTGCGCCATCTAACGCGGGCAGCGACTTGATCATGGCCTGATTAATTCCGCTTGCTCCCTGGCTTCCGCCCATCACCAGCACGGTCGGGAGATCTGCTCTTAACCCGAGCTTTTCACGCGCCGTGTCGCGATCGATCCGCCGCAATTCCGTCCTAATCGGTGTGCCGGTCACTTCCGTTTTTACTTTCGGGAAAAACGGAGCGCATTCCTTAAAGCCGAGCAAAACGGCCCGCACCAGGCGAGCCGTCAATTTGTTGGCTTTGCCGGGAATGGCATTCGATTCATGGATGAACGTTGGTACGCCCCGCATTTTTCCGGCAAGCACGGGCGCAGTGGAGGTAAACCCTCCCATTCCGAGAACAACTTGGGGATTAAATCGGCGATAGATGGAACGGCAACGCCGGAAGCTTTCGTTNNNCGACATCCTTTTCCGAGACAAAAAGCAGCACCACATGTCCGCGCTCGCGCAACACTTCCGCGACAGCAAGTCCCGGAAAAAGATGCCCGCCAGTTCCTCCACATGCGATAACGGCGTTCATGAGATGATTGATGGTCGACGGTCGTTGGTTGATGGACGGAGGGACGCGCTTTCGCGTTCTGCTGCCCGCATTCCGGAATCTGCGATCTGCAATTCGCAATTCTTCATATCCTCGGCGTCATGCGCGCTTGCATGGTGATGCGTTTCGTATTTCCCGGTTCCAGTTTGGCCTGTCGGTAAATACTTAACAAAATACCGATACCGAAGAGGCAGGCTGCGAGATTCGAGCCCCCGTAACTGATAAACGGCAGTGGTAACCCTTTGTTTGGCAAGAGCGAAGTTGTCACGCCTATGTTCACCGCCGCCTGCAACGCCAGCAGCGTAACAATCCCGCATCCGAGGAGCATGCCAAAACGATCCTTGGCGTGCAGCGCAATCATCATTCCGCAAACAATGATGACGATAAACAGGAACACGACGAGCAAGCTCACACGCAATCCCAGTTCCTCGCCAATCATGGGAAAAATGAAATCGGTGTGCGCGTAGGGCAGATAGAGCATTTTCTGACGTCCGTGACCAAGGCCGAGGCCTTCCATTCCACCGCTACCCCACGCAATCAGCGCCTGCATCTGCTGTAAGCCGGCATCCTGTTTGTAATTTTCCGGATGCAAAAAAGCCAAGAGCCGGTTCATCCGCTCTGGCACGCAGGTGACGGTAAAGATAAATCCACCGAGCGCCGTCGCGAAGAAAGCGCCGAGCAGGATGGGATTTGTTCCAGCGACGAACATCATCACCAGGGTCGTCGCTCCGATCAGGGCCGAGGTGCCGAGATCGACCTCGGTGATGATAAGGGATATCAGCAGCGCCGTCGCCACCAACGGAATGACGAAACTAAATATTAGGTTGCGGTTGCGGCTCTCAAAACGGACGAACCACCACGCCAGAAAAAATACCGCGGCGATCTTGGCAATTTCCGACGGCTGAAAGGTGATGGGGCCGGCACCGACCCAGCGCCGCGACCCGTTAATGCGCATTCCGAGATGCGGTACGAAACAAAGCGCCAGAGTTCCGAGGGCGAGAAGGAACCAGAGCCACCAGGTGTGATACCAGAAATGGTAATCGATCAATGCTGCTCCGATCAAAACCGTGAGCCCGATCCCGAGCCAGAGAGCTTGGCGTTTGATGAAAAAGTAAACGTCGCCGTGGGCATCACGCGCAAAAGCGCTGGTGCTGAACAGCATGACGACTCCGATGACAAGCATGGTCAGCACCGCCAGAAAAAGAAAATATGCGCTCTTGCGTTGCATGGTTAGTTGAAATTCATCGACGCGCGCTCATTCCCAGACGCTTGGGTAGCGCACGCGTCTCGCGTGCTGGTTTTGGCGTCACGCCAAAACACTCTTTCCCTTAGCAATCCATCAAAAGGGAAGTCCGTGATCGCGAGGACGCGATCACCAACGCGCGAGACGCGCGCGCTACCCAGAACAGTATGTGCCGCACGCAACGTCATTCGGTCGCTTTCTTAGTTTTCGCGCTTTTCGCCGGGATGATGAGCTTCTGTCCGACCTTCAATTTGTGGGGATCATCGATGTGATTGGCCGCCAGGAGATCGTCGTACGAGACCTTAAATTTCTTCGCGATCGCCACCGGGTTGTCGCCCTTCGCAACGACATAAACTTTGCCGCCGTCCGGGATCGGGTCATTCGCTTTTGCTTTCTTGGCCAGTTTCGGCGGTGACGGTGGCGTCGCTTTTGCCTCCACATGACTGCTCGACGCCCTCGCCATATGACTGGCCACTGCGATTCCGCCCTGCCGGCTTTTGATCGCGTTGAAGGCGATGATCCCGGCGACCGCAACGACGTGCAGCAACAGTACAATTAAGAGCGCGCGCGAGAGTTTCATGTTCGGTTCCGACAAATCGTCGAAATCGGCACCGGAAGCGGTGGCGCGTCGCGTGGCAGCTCGCAGCTTTTTCTTCCGCGAAAAAATTCCTCGAAACTTGATCATTTTCATTTCGGCAAAGCGTGAACCAGGCGGCGAAATTGATCGCCGCGATCGGCGTAACTCTTGAACATGTCGAAAGAGGACGTGCCGGGAGAAAACAGGACCACGTCGCCCGGTTTCGCGGCCGCGTGCGCCCGTTCCACCGCATCCGCCAGCGAGCGCGCGATTTCGCATCGCGTTATCCCGTCCCAGTCTTCGGCAATCCGGTTCGCCATCTCGCCAAGAAGAATGGCGGCGTGCACTTTTTCTTTCACGACATGGCGCAGCGGCTGAAAATCGAAGCCCTTGTCCTTCCCGCCCGCGATTAAGACCACCGATTTGGTCTGCGCCTGAAGCGCTTTTTCCGCGGCGTCGAGGTTCGTCGCCTTGGAATCGTTAATATAATCGACGCCGGCAACGGTCCGGACAAATTCGCAACGATGCGGTGCCGGTTCGTAGGCGCAGAGTGGCGCTGCCATTTGCTCGAAGCCCACTCCACGAATATGCCCAACCGCGAGAGTCGCCATAAGGTTTTCGATATTGTGCGACCCGCGCAATTTCGCATCGGCCAACCGCAACACCGGCGTGGTCTCAAAGCAAATCGTCCCGTAAGACAAACGAAAATCAGCACGATCGTCGTAGGCGCTGAAGGTCAAACGCTGAGGTTTGATCGGCGGCAATTGTTCGCTCGCATTTACGACGGCGAACTCCTTTTCAGTCTGATATTCAAAAAGGCGCAGTTTGGCCGTGCGATATTCCGCGACCGAGGTGTAGCGATCGAGATGATCGGGAGCGAAATTTAACCAAACCGAAATCTGCGGACGAAAACTTTTGATCGTCTCGAGCTGAAAGGAGCTCACTTCGACCGTGAGAACATCGAACTTAGATTGGTCGCGCACGACCGCGCTCAGCGGTTTACCGATATTGCCGCAGGCGACGGTTCGTTGACCGCACGCATTCAGCATCTGCGCCACCAACTCCGTCGTCGTGGTCTTGCCATTGGTGCCGGTGATGGCGATGACTGGAAGCGCACAAAATTGCCAGCCCAGTTCGAGCTCGCCGATGATGTCGACATTGCGTGACGAAAAGTTCTGCGCCAGGGGTGACGCCGGTTCGATTCCGGGGCTAAGGACAACAAGATCGTAGGAATCGCGATTCCTTTCCGCGTCCGGGCCGCTGATCACACGCACGCCGTGATCGCGCAGATTCTTGATGGTCGATTCCGGCAACTTATTTTCTGTCGCGCTATCCAGCACGCTGACATCGGCCTCCTGCGAACGCAGCAGCAAAGCCGCGGCGGTGCCGCTGAGACCGGCACCGAGCACGGCGACATTTTTGTTCTGGTAACGCGAGTTCATCTCAATTTCAGCGTCGCTAAACCGAGCAGCGCGAACACCGCCGATAAAATCCAAAACCGCACGATAACGGTGTTCTCCTTCCAGCCGACTAATTCGAAATGATGATGCAGCGGCGACATCGCGAAAATGCGGCGGCCGGTGAGTTGGAAACTCAGCACCTGCATGATGACCGAGATCGCTTCGATGACGAAAACGCCACCGACAACGGCGAGCAAAAATTCCTGCTTACAACAAATCGCGACCACTCCGATCATCCCACCGATGGAGAGCGAGCCGGTATCGCCCATGAAGACTTTGGCGGGATGACAATTGAACCAAAGGAATCCGAGTCCGGCGCCGACAAGCGCAGCGCAAACCACGGTGAGCTCACCGGTAAACGGATAGAACGGGACCTGTAAGTACTCTGCAATCTTAAAATTTCCGGCGGCGTAGGATAGAAATGCGTAGGCCAGCGCGACTGTTACGGTGCAACCGATGGCAAGACCATCGAGGCCATCAGTCAAGTTAACGGCGTTGGACGAACCAACGATCACCACCGCAAAAAAAATCAACGTGAACCAACCCATGTTTGTGATCACGGGAACTTTGAAGAAGGGCAGATAAAGAGAACGGGCCTGGACTTGCAGTAACGGGCTGGTCAGAAAAACGACGGTGACGACAGCCGCGAGCAGCAACTGCGCGGCGAGTTTCACCCGGCCCGGGATACCATCCGATTTTTTCTTCGTGACCTTGAGGTAGTCGTCGAGAAATCCGAGGACACCGAGGTAAACCATGCTGAAAAGAACGAGCCAGACGAACCGATTATCGGGACGAGCCCAGAGGACGCTGGCGAGGAAGACGGCCCCGATGACGAGCACGCCACCCATGGTGGGAGTACCCTGTTTGCCGCCGTGCAGTTCAGCCAGACGACGGACTTCCTCGATGCTGCGGATAGGCTGGCCGATTTTGAGCGAGATCAGTTTGCGAATGATGAAATTCCCAAAAACCAGACAGAGCGCGAACCCCGTCACGGCCGCTGCAACGGCACGGAAAGTGACATAAAAGAAAACGTTGAGCCCGCCGACCTGATCGCTCAAGCGATGGAGAAAGAACATCATCGGAGATTTCCTCCGACCGGGTGAAGTTTGACGAATTCATCCAGCACGAGTTCCGTACGGGAGGAGCGACTGCCTTTGATCAGAACCAGATCGCCCGGCCCCACGATCTCATTCAAAATCTCAGCTGCGTCGCTCGCGTCTTGCGCGATGGCGGAATTTTCCAGGCCTGCCTGCTCCGCCGCCAACGCAATCGTGTCGTTACCAATCGAGATGAGGTGATCAACTCCCAGCGTCGCCGCGGCTTCGCCGACTTCACGATGACCGCGCTCCGATTCCGCGCCAAGCTCGAGCATTCGTCCAAGCACGGCAATGCGTTTTCCGTCGCTGTCCAATTCCATGAGTGTGCGCAGGGCCGCTTTCATCGAATCGGGATTGGCGTTGTAGCTGTCGTCGATGAACTGGACACCGTGGATTTCGCGGATCTGCAAGCGCGCCTTTGCCAGCGGGGCCGAAACCAAACCAGCGGCACATTCCTCCAGCGAAACACCGAATGCACGTCCGGCGGCGACCGCGAGGATTGCGTTTTGCACCATATGCAATCCGGGGACCGGCAATTGTGCGCGACAGCGATGGGCACCTTCGATAATGGTGAATTCGCAACCGCCGGCTGTTTGCTGCACTTCAATCGCGCGAATGGCACCTTCTTCAATTCCGGCGAAAATCACGCGCGCACATGTCCGATTCGCGATCGAGGCACTAAAGTCGTCATCGGCATTCAGAACAACGAAAGCGCCCGGATCGATCGCTTCCGCCAGCGCGCCTTTTTCCTGCGCGATTGCCTCACGCGATCCCATGAATTCGATGTGCGCGATCCCGATGTTGGTAATGATGCCGGCATCGGGCGAGGCAATGCGGGCCAGCGCGGCAATTTCTCCCGGATGATTCATGCCGAGTTCCCAAACCGCGAACTGATGATCGCGATTTGCCTCCAGAATTGTGCGCGGCAGCCCGACATGATTGTTAAAATTGCCCTCGGTTTTCGTAACACGGAAAGCCCGCCCCAGGATCGATGCCGCGAAATCCTTGGTCGACGTCTTGCCGTTACTTCCCGTAATGCCGAGCACCTTTAGCGGGAGCGTTTTTCGATAATTGGCGGCGAGATTTTGATATGCGCCAAGGGTGTCGGCAGCGCGCAAAATCGCGAATGTCTGCGGCAATCCTGGCGGCGGATCGCATGAAACAAGCGCGCCAGCGGCTCCAGCTTTGGCGACTTGTTCGAGAAAATTATGCGCATCAAAATTTTCTCCGTGCAGAGCAACGAAAAGATCTCCAACTCCGCGATGCGATGTAGTGAAAGAGCATCCATGGTCAAAGCTTTCGCGCATTGATCTGGGTAGCGCACGCCTCTGGCGTGCTGGCGAGTGCGTCTCGCAGTCGCGGACTTCTGTTGATGCATCGCGTGCTTCGACCAGACACGAAAAAGTGGAAAAGTTCGTTTCGGCGAGACGCCGAAACCAGCACGCGAGACGCGTGCGCTACCCGGAACTCTAATTCATCGCGCATACCTAAAATTGTACGGGCAAATCATCCAGCGCACGACGCGCGACCTGAATGTCGTCAAAGGGAATGGTGTGATCGGCGAACTCCTGATATTTTTCGTGCCCTTTGCCGGCAATCAGGACCAGATCGCGCGCCTGCGCCATCGCCGCGGCACGTCGAATCGCTTCCGTGCGGTCCGCGATTTTCTCGTAATGGGTCGAGCGAAATCCTTTCTCGACCTCGTTAATGATCGCGTCCGGATTTTCCTTGCGCGGATTGTCGGAAGTGATGATGGCGTGATCGGCCAGTTCATCTGCTACGCGTGCCATTAATGGCCGCTTTTTCCGATCACGATCGCCACCGCACCCGAAGACCACGATAAGTTTGCGGGGCTTCAATTCCCGCAATGTTTTCAGGACATTGCGCAACGCGTCATCGGTGTGGGCGTAATCAACAAAGATTTGGAATTGGCGTTTTGCTGGCACGAGCTCGAGTCGCCCCGGCACCTGAGGTGCACGGGCGAGCGAAAGAACGCCATCCCGCAGATTCACGCCCAGCGCCGTCGCTGCAGCCAGCGCCGCCATCGAATTGGCCACGTTGAAGCGGCCGATCAACGGAACCCGCACCAAATAACTCCGGCCGCGCGCGTCGAGCTGATAGGAAGTGCCGGCGAATTCTGTGCGATAATTCGAGGCGCGAAAAT
Organism: Verrucomicrobiota bacterium; assembly: GCA_003219175.1. Taxonomy (GTDB): domain Bacteria; phylum Verrucomicrobiota; class Verrucomicrobiia; order Chthoniobacterales; family UBA10450; genus AV69. The sequence continues at coordinate 15,365 of QHPU01000074.1, forward strand.
CGGCGTGCAACCCCAGCCCGTAGGTCACGACCGGAACCTTTCCGGCAATGCGATCAACCAATTTCTCCCCGTAGCGATCGTCGATATTGATGATCGCGCTGGCTCGCTTTTTTTTCGATTGCGACGCGAGTTGAAGAAATAGTTTCGCCTTGGCCTCGAAGTAATTTTCCATCGTCCCGTGAAAGTCGAGATGGTCCTGGGTGAGATTGGTGAACACCGCGACATCCCATTCAATTCCGCGGGTCCGGTCCTGTGCCAGCGCATGCGAAGAAACTTCCATCGCGGCGGCACGCCCACCGGCGTTTACGATTTGCCCTAACAGCTCCTGGATATCGAGCGCTTCGGGTGTGGTGCGGATCGCAGGCAGAATGCGGTCCCCAATCTCATATTGCACAGTTCCCAGCAATCCGCAGCGCACCCCAGCCGTTTCGCAAATGTGTTTGATGAGAAACGTCGTCGTGGTCTTTCCGTTCGTGCCCGTAACTGCCGCCATTTTTAACTTGTGGGCCGGCCTTCCGTAAAAAGCTGCGGACAGATCGGCCAGCGCCAGCCGGGTGTCGTCGACCACCAGGCAGGTCGCCCGTGGCGACGCAATTTCCCGTTCGGCAACGATCACGCTCGCTCCCTGGCCGATCGCCTGGTCGACGAATTGGTGGCCATCGCTTTTCTCACCGCGGATGGCAACGAAAAGAGTGTTCTTTTGCACTCGCCGCGAGTCATACGCGATGCTTTCCACTTCGCGATCAAGTGTGCCGATGACCCGATGTGACGTGAGGGCACGGGCGAGAACTTTGAGCTCCATGTAAAATTAAAATGACTGCTCAATGCCGCGACGCGCCGGTTGAAGCGACGCGGCCCGGCGCAGTCGGCTTGATCAAATCTGGTTGCGGGGCGAGGTCGAGGTAACGCGCGGCCTTTTCAGCAATGCGGGAAAAGATCGGCCCGGCCACGAGCCCGCCATAATTCAATTCCGGTTTGGAAGTCTTAGCGTCATCGAGCACGACCAGCCCGACAAATTCCGGATGATCGGCTGGCAAAAATCCGATGAACGAGACAACATACTTTCCTCTTTCGTAACCGCCGTGCGGATCGACTTTTTGCGCTGTCCCGGTTTTCCCGGCGATGACAAAACCGGGAACGGCAGCGGCGGCAGCAGTTCCGCGATCGCTCACTACTCCGCGCAATGCGTTGCCGATTTGCTTTGCCGTTTCCGGAAGAATGACCTGTCGCACGACCGAAGGCGAAAATTCGCTGACCGTCTTCCCCTCCGCCGTCGTGATCGATTTGACCACCCGCGGCGTAACTAATTTTCCGCCGTTGGCAATCGTCGCCATCGCTACTGTCATTTGCAACGGTGTCACCGCCACCTCGTGTCCCATCGGTATCCGCGTAATGGAAATCTTACTCCAATTTTGCGGAGGTCGAATCGTTCCGTTGATTTCACCGGGCAATTCGACGCCCGTGCGTTCCCCAAAACCAAAGCGACGGATGTATTCATAAAATTTCTGGTCGCCCAGGCTGAGGGCCAGCTTGGCTGCGCCGATGTTGCTCGATTTCACAAGAATGTTCTGCACGCTCAGCTCCCCGTAAGGGCGATGATCATGCAACGTGCGTCCGCCATAATTCCACACGCCGTTCTCACAAAAAATTGTCGTATCCGGCCGCACCTTCTTTTCATTCAACGCTGCCGCCGCCGTCACGATTTTGAAGGTCGAGCCCGGTTCCATCATGTCGATGACAGCGCGATTTTTCATCTGCTCGGGCTTGGCCGTGTTGCGTTGATTGAGATCAAAGGCTGGCCGGTTTGCCATCGCCAGAATTTCACCCGTTTGCGGCCGCATCAGAATGATGGTCGCCTTTTGCGGCGAATACTCGCGCACCGCCGCGTCGATCTCGTTCTCGACGATGTTCTGCAAATTGAGATCGATGCCCAGATGCACCTGATAACCGTCCCGCGCCGCCCGTTCCTGCCCGCGATAGAGCACGATCTCCTGGCCAGCGCGATCGTGTTCGATGTAACGATAACCATCCTGTCCGCGCAGATATTCATCCATCGACGCTTCCACTCCCTGAATTCCCTTGTGATCGAAATCGGTAAACCCGATGACGTGACAAAGCATCGACCCGTTTGGATAAAGTCGCGCGGCGTCGTGTTCGAAATAAATCCCGTGCAGATCTTGTTCGCGAAGTTTGGTCCGAAGCGCGTCGGCTGCTGAAGTCGGCATATCTCGTTTCAAGACGATATAATGACGATCGCTCCCGAGTTTTTCCGAGAGTTCATCCGGATCGAGTTTTAACTCCTGACTCAGCAGCGCGACGGCTTCGGCCACTTTCTCCTTGGTTAAATGCGAGGTATCAGCGACGACGATTTCGACCGGAATGTTATGGGCGAGAATTTCGCCATTGGCGTCAGTGATGACCCCGCGCTCGGCATAGATCGGTTGCTTGTAAACGTGTTTCTCGGCCGCCAGCCCGGCGTACTCGTCGTGCTTAACGAGTTGTAGATAAACGAGACGAAACGAGAACGCGCTAAAAAGAAGGACAAAACAAATGCAAACAAGGGCACACCGCGTCCGACCGTTCCATCTCATTTGCCAACCTGGTCGTTTGCCACCGGACGAATGGCATTTTCCTCTGGTGCGGGGTGGATCGGAGCGAGCCGAACAATGTTTTGGTCCGTGATCGGAACCATCTTGAGGTAGCCTTCTTTCAGGCGGCGTTGCAGAGCGCTGCGTGATGTCAGCGCTGCAATCTGCACATTGGCGACGTCGTTTTGCTTGCGCAGACCCGCCAGCGTTGTCTCGAGCGCTTTCTGGCGATCCCCCAGCCAATGCAATTGCAACGTGAGGTAGACGTAGCTGAGTCCCGCCACCGCCAGCAACGCCGTCATCACCACCCAACGCGCCAAGGAAGCTGCATTCAAACGATTGAGCTGTGTGGATCGCCTCATCTCAGTTTTTCAGCAACGCGCAACTTTGCGCTCCGTGCCCGCGGATTGAATCGTTGTTCGTTTTCGCCCGGTTCAATAGGCCTCGGCGTAATGACGAGGAGATCGCGCGCTACATTCTTGCGCGGCTCCGGCCACTCCGGCCGATCCACATATTCCCGACTACGATCGCGAAAGAAATTTTTCACCATTCGGTCTTCGAGCGAATGAAACGAAATCACGGCAATGCGCGCGCCCGGTTCGAGACGATCGGTGATCACACGCAAACCCTGTTCGAGCGCTCCCAGCTCGTCATTAACTTCCATCCGCAAGGCCTGGAAAACCTGTGTCGCCGGATGGCGACGTCCATGGCGGCCGACAATTTTCTCGATCGCGCGCGCCAACGGCAGGGTCTCGCGAAACTGCGCAACCTTGCGTTGCTTCACGAGGGCGCTGGCAATGCGACGTGCCGCTGGTTCTTCGCCCAGGTCGCGAAATAGCCGCGTCAATTCTTCCTCGCTATAACCGTTGATGATCACGCCGGCCGTTTTTTCTGTAGCCGGGTCCATCCGCATGTCGAGCGGACCGTTTCGCATCAAGCTAAACCCGCGCTCAGCGTTTTCGAGCTGGCGGGAGGAAACACCCAGATCGAGAATCGCCCCGCCGATTTGCTCGACCTCCACCGCATCGAGCACCCTATCGGCGTGGCGAAAGTTTGCTTTCCGTAAAGTCACACGATTGCCAAATTCTTTTAAGCGCTTCGTCGCTTCCGCGATCGCATCGGGGTCCTGATCGAGAGCGAGGACGTCGGCGCCGGTTTTCAAAATTGCTTCGCTATGTCCGCCACCACCGCAGGTCGCATCGAGGACAAGGGCGCCGGCACGCAAGCCCAGCAATTTGACCGCTTCGCGCACCAGAACGGACCGATGATAAGTGAATTCTTCCCGCTCCTGCGCTTCCTCTTCCAGCATGAGCGGGGCGCTCGCGAACCAAACTGGCCGTTCAAAGAGCAATGCATTCATTCGGTCACAAACCAATGACGTTGGCGACGTGCTGGTAGGTTGGGGTCTCTTCTTCGTGCGCGCGTTTCCACCGCGTCACGTTCCAAATTTCAAAACGCCCTCTTCCACCGACAAGAGCGACTTCGCCTTTCAATCCAATCTTACGGCACAAGTCTTCCGGTAAAACGAGGCGCCCCTGTTTGTCGGCCACACCGTGCTGCGCGCGGGAATGCAACTGACGCAAGAAAACTCGACGCTCGCGTGCGGCCACGCTGTTGTTGTTCTCGGCGACGGCGCTCATGCGGGCGAATTCCTCCGGGGCCATGACGAGGAGGAACTGATTTTGGAAATCGGGAAGAAGGATAAATTCTTCAGCCGCCTTGCGGCGCCAGCGGGAAGGGATGGTGATACGATTTTTTTCGTCGATGGCGTGACGGAACTGACCGGCATAAAAGGCTTGAGCTGAGGCAATCGAGTCCATATGCCGGCGGGATCGTCGTCCACTTTAATCCACTTCGCTCCACTTTTAACCACCACATCCCCTTGTGGTCAATACTTTTTCTTCGTTCTTTTCAAGGTCGCCGCCGACCGCGGATTATGCCGATCATGCAGATAGACCCAAAAACAAATCTGGAAACCGGGAAAAGACGAACGAAACCCGACCCAAGCATTAGCCTTCCTAGGGTTTCCCTTTTACGTTCCCGCCGCCCGGCTCCCTCAATATGTTCCGCGTAGCTCTCGCCATTCTTGCCGCCGCCCCACTCTGCGTCCTCGCCCAGCAGGATAGCGGCGATGTTCGCATCAGCGTCGTTCTCAATACCGACGGATCGCGCACGGTTTACGAAAACGATGCTGCCAATCACAAGACCGTCGCCACCACAACAGGCAAGGACGGGAAGCTGCGTGAGAAAATTCGATGGGATCTGGATGAGAACGGACGATTTCTTCGCGGCGAGGTTTTCGGCCCGAAGGAACAATTTCGATTTATCCTGCAAAACAAATACGACGCCAATAATCGTCTCATCGAAGAGACCCATTTCGCCAGGGACCAGAGCCTGATCGGCAAAATTGTCTTCCGTTACGACGCCGCCGGACATCAGATCGGGTATTCTACGTATGATGGCGCGGGAAAGCTTCTTGGCCAAACCGTGGCGCCCACGGCCTCGCCGACAAAGCACAAGTAAGTCGCTAGCGGTGTTTAGCCCCAACGGGGCGAGCTCATGCTCCTACTCATTCTCATGCCCGGTCCCATAAATTCCCGCCTTCCCATGCAACGATCCCGCATGGCCGGAATATCTGTCCAACATCCCAACAAGCATATTGACGATTCGAACGAGCTGTTCTTTCGCGGGAAGTGTTCGTTCGGCGGTGATGAATTTGCGTGCAATCAGCACGTCTAGGTACGCCGCACACCCCAGAGCTGAACCTCGCGCAATTTTTAAAAATCTCGCACGATCGGTATTAGAGAATTTGCCGTTCTCTTCAGCAATGTGGAGCGGAATGCTGGTGGAAGCGCGATCCAACCGATCTTTAGCGGCGGCCTTTGCGCTAACCTCAGCTACGAGGTCGCCAACCCATCCACAAAAGGCAATGCTTCCTGATATACGTCAAGGCGTTCATGGTCGAACTAAGTTTTCATTTTTCGATCATGAGCACGAGCAAGAGCCCCTTATTCCCTTTGGCCCCGAAACAACGTCCCTTGCCTCGAGCCCCAAAGGGTATTAAGGGGAGCTTTTGTGATCGAATACCTCCAGAAGGGAGGGCTGCTGATGTGGCCCATTCTCGCTTGTAGCATCATCTCGATTGCCGTGTTCGGGGAGCGGCTTTTTTATCTGCATCGGGCCAGCATTCATGTGGGCGAGATCCTCAAAGGCCTGGCCAATTTGATCAAGCGCCGCAATTTCGCGGAAGCGTTGCACGAATCCGCCGGCACACCGGGTCCCGTCGCACGCGTGATTCACGCCGCTATTATCCGTCATGATCTCTCGCGATCGGAGCTGCGCGAAATCGTCCAGGAAGCCGCCCAACTGGAGGTACCTAAACTGGAGCGATTTCTCGGGGTACTTGCGACGCTTGCCTACCTGGCACCGTTGCTTGGTCTGCTCGGCACCGTCGCGGGAATGATCGAAGCCTTTGGTGTCATCACTTCCAACGGTGGGTATGCCACCGTGACCGAGTTGTCGGGCGGAATTTACAAGAGTCTGCTCACGACCGCGGCCGGTCTCGTCGTCGCGACGCCAACGTTTGTCGCCTACAGCTATCTTTCGTCGCGGGTCAATACTCTGATGCACGATATGGAACGTGCCGGGATCGAAATTGTACAGATGCTGACCGAGACCGAACCAGAAAGTGGAATCATTTAGTTGCAATCGAGCGCGGAAAGCAGCCCGCGCGACTTGCGTCGGGAAAAATAACTGGTGGCGATGAAACTGCTCCGAACGAAAGAATATCAGTTCGGGTGGCTGTTGATTTTCCCATTGATCGACGTCGCGTTTCTCATGATTTTTTTTCTGCTTCTCAGCTCGAACTTCGTTTTGCAGCCGGGAATATCAGTCAACGTCCCGTTCTCGAAATTCATGTTGGCCCCGCAGGTAAGGTACCAGGTCATCAGCATCACCAGCGGGGCGACGGTTTATTTTCGCGATCAAAAGATTTCGATCGATGAGCTGGGCCCGCAGCTTGAGATCGCGCGCAAAGAAGGTCGGTCCATCATTATCAAAGCCGATCGCTACACACCTTATGAAACCGTCATTCGGGTGGCCAACCTCGCGCTCGAGCATGGTGTTCCGTCGGTCGCGCTAGCCACAGCCCCGCCGAAGTGAGCGCGTCGACCACCGCGCCACTCATTTTTAGTTGGGTGCCCCCACGCAAACGCCGACGCGCCTTGATCGTCTTCTTAATTCTTTCGCTTCTCCTGCATGCACTTTGTTTTTACATCTTCCAAATTGTGTATCCGCCGACAGTGGCTCTCTTGCCGCCACCGGCGCGGATGACATTGATTTCACCTGATGATCCAGAATCGCTCGCGCTGTTACGCTGGGTCGAGGCGGAAGACCCCGCGCTCGCGACTACGACACAACGCACTGCGGAAGCGAAGTTTTTTGTCCTACCGCCGATCGAGCATCGCCCTTTCTACGATACGCATCAGCCGAAATTAAGAACACTGCCTCCCCTTGCGCCCGACTTGAGCATTCCAAGCTCGGCCGCGGTCGGTCCTGTTCGTCCCCCGCAAATGAAAGGAAACGCGACCGGATTTACGCGGAAAACGATGGCCCTTTTCGGCGATCAACCTCCCGGTTTAGGCGATCCAATTTTCGCCGACTTCAAATTTCGTCTGACCCGGCCGGATGCACCGGCCAATGCCCGCTTTCGCGTTGCCATCGACGGAGGCGGCGCCATCCGTTTTTGCTTTTTAATTGAATCCTCGGGCGATCCGGCTCTGGACGAGCAAGGACGGAATTTTTTGCAGCTCTGCCGTTTTAAAAGTCCGAGCCGGACTGGCACTAAGGAGAATGCGCCGCCGACAAATGCGACTGGCCTGTTCTGGACGACCACGGCCATTCTCTGGGGCAACGATCTCACCTCCAACGCGACTGCTTCGCCCGCTTCCTCGCCGTGATTCGCGTTAGTCTGGCCGCGCTGGTCACGATTTATCTGCTGGTTTTTCTTGCGGCGGTTTTCCTTGTCTGGTTAAGTAGTGAATGGAACCGCAGACGGCGCGAACGCAAAGCTTTTCGCTACCGCCTGCGGTGCGTCATTTGCGGCTTCGAGTTCGAAGACCGCACCGATACTCTACTCCCGCGCTGTCCGCGCTGTGGGAGTCTGAACGAAAGATTCAAATTCGAACGCATTTAAATTTGATATGGGAATGTGGATTGGCCGTAACCGAAAAGCGCGCGTGACTTACGGGTTCGACGAGATCGCACTCGTCCCCGGCAGTGTCACGCTTAATCCTAACGAGGTTAATACTACTTTCCGCCTGCCGCGACGCGATATGGCGCCGCTGGAATTGAAAATCCCGATCCTGGCCAGCGCCATGGATGGCGTGGTGGATGTGCGTTTTGCCATCGAAATGAGCCGGCTCGGCGGCCTGGCGGTGCTCAATTTGGAAGGTGTCCAGACGCGTTACAAGAATCCGTCCGAAGTGCTCGAGAAAATTGTACAGACAGACAGGAACGAAGTTACCGCTCTGCTGCAAAAAATTTACCAGGAACCGGTGCAGCCAGAATTAATTGGAGCGCGCGTCCGTCAAATCAAAGACGGCGGCGCGATTGCCGCGGTAAGTTCGATCCCACAACGCGCCGCGGAATTCGGCGCAATCGCCCAAGGAGCAGGAGCCGATGTTTTTGTGGTGCAAAGCACCGTCTCCACCGTCCGGCACATTTCCTCTGAATACAAATCACTCGATCTCGCGAAATTTTGTCGCGAGATGCGGATCCCGGTGATCGTCGGCAACACTGTCGGCTACGACGTCACGCTTGAGATCATGGGCTGCGGTCCGGCCGCCGTTCTCGTCGGCGTGGGGCCGGGTGCAGCCTGCACCTCGCGCGGGGTGCTTGGCCTGGGCGTGCCCCAGGTCACAGCCACGGTGGATTGCGCGGCCGCGCGCGATGCTTATTTCAAAAAGACCGCGCGCTTTGTTCCGATCATCACCGATGGCGGGATGAGTAGGGGCGGCGATGTCTGCAAGGCGCTCGCCTGCGGGGCCGATGCCGTGATGGTAGGAAGCGCCTTTGCCAAAGCTTATGAAGCACCCGGCCGCGGCTATCATTGGGGCATGGCGACGCCTCATGCGAATCTGCCGCGCGGCACACGCATTAAAGTCGGCGCCACCGGATCATTGAAACAAATTTTGTTTGGACCGGCCGAAGTAGACGATGGCAGCCAGAATCTCGTCGGCGCCATTACCACGTGCATGGGGAACGTTGGGGCGCGCGATCTGGCCGACTTTCAACAAACCGAAATCATCATCGCACCTTCGATCAAGACGGAAGGCAAGCTTTTCCAAACCGTGCAAAACGTCGGGATGGGAACAAGATGAAGTGACAAGTGACCCGTGATGAGTGACAAATAATTGCCGCCTTCACCTGTTTCTCGTCATCCGTCACTAGTCACTAAATGAATAACAACCGCCGCGTCGTTATCACGGGAATGGGTGCAATCACACCCGTCGGGAACGATCTAGAGACGTTCTGGATAAGTCTGAAGAATGGCGTCAGCGGCATCCGTAAAATCGAATCGTTTGATACCTCTCGTTACGACTGCCGAATTGGCGGAGAAGTGCGCGGCTTCGATCCGAAAACAGTTTTTACCAACCCGAAGGATGTACGGCGAACCGACCGTTTCGCTCAGTTGGCTATGGCAGCGGCGAAAATGGCAATGGCCGATTCCGGGATCGCGATGACGAACGAGAATCCGGATCGGTTCGGTGTTCTCGTCAGCAGCGGCATCGGCGGACTAAAAACGCTGGAAGATCAATACACCATTCTGCTCTCGAAAGGCCCCAACCGCGTCTCCGCCTTCACCATTCCCATGCTGATCAGCAACATGGCGAGCGGATTGATCTCGATGGAATTCGGAATGCGCGGACCGAACATGTGCATCGTTACTGCCTGCGCAACCTCGAACAACGCCATCGGAGAATCGTGGCGCATGATTAAGTTCGGCGATGCTGATGTCTTCGTGGCCGGCGGCTCGGAGGCGGCCATCATCCCCATCGGTCTCGCCGGCTTCGGCGCGATGAAGGCGTTGAGCACGCGGAATGACGACCCGCAGCATGCCTCGCGCCCATGGGATCGCGACCGCGACGGTTTCGTCATCGGCGAGGGCGCGGGCGTTATTGTGGTCGAAGAACTCGAGCGCGCGAAAAAGCGGAATGCGAAGATTTACTGTGAGCTGGTTGGCTACGGCCTGAGTGCGGACGCATATCATATGACGGCGCCGCCGCACGACGGCGGAGGCGCGGCCAAGGCAATGGAACTTGCTTTGGAACACGCGGGATTGTCAGTCGATCAGGTTGATTACATCAACGCGCACGCGACCTCGACCGGTCTTGGTGATGTGGCCGAGACGCGGGCGATCAAGTCGGCGTTCGGTGAGCGCGCCAAGAGCGTCTCGATTAGCTCGACCAAATCGATGACCGGCCATCTCCTTGGCGGCGCCGGAGCGATTGAAATGGCAGCATGCGCTTTGGCCATCCGTGATGGTGTGATCCCACCGACGATCAATCTGGATAATCCCGACGAGGGATGTGATCTCGATTTCACGCCTCACACCGCTCGCGAAAAGAAAGTTAGTGTAGCCTTGAATAACTCATTCGGTTTCGGCGGACATAATGCCACGTTGGTAGTTAAAGAATTTACCAGCTAACTGCCGCTACCGCGGATTTGAAACTTCAGATCTCAAATTTCAAATTCGCCGCCCAGGCAGCCACAACTACCGGCTAACGAGACCGGAGCAATGTTAAATAGCCGCAGCTCCGCTCAGATGAAGCGTCCGGCGACTCGTGATGCGTTCCTCGTTGCAGGCGTCACGATCGCTGTTCTCACACCGTTCCTAAACAAAGCTTTTCACATCGACGACCCGCTTTTTCTCTGGATGGCGCAGCAGATATCCATGCATCCTGGGGACCCGTACGGTTTTGCCGTCAACTGGTACGTAAGTAATCAGCCGATGTTTTCAATCATGCAGAACCCGCCACTCAACTCTTACTACATGGCGCTGATGGCGAGCTTTCTTGGCTGGAGCGAACCGGCAATGCACGGCGCGTTTCTTGTTCCAGCAGTCGCGGCAGTCCTTGGAACATTTTTTCTCGCCCGGCGCCTTTCCGGTTCGCCATTACTTGCCGCACTTCTGCTCCTTTTCACTCCGGTTTTCCTCGTCTCGGCCACTGGGGTGATGTGCGACGTCTGGCTCCTGGCACTATGGGTTTGGTCAATCGAATGTTGGCTGCGCGGTCTCGAGCGAAACACTTTCTGGCTCCTCTTACTTTCAGCTATTCTCGTGGCGGCGGCAGAGATGACTAAATACTTCGGGGTCGCGATGGTTCCGCTCTTAGCTGTTTATACTTTAGTTCGTGAACGCCGAGTCACTCCCCGAATCCTGTATCTCTTTGTCCCCATCCTAGTCATTGCCAGCTATGAAGTAATTACAAAGGCAAAATACGGCCAGGATCTCTTCAGTAATGCGATGCTGGTTTCCTGGAACGAAAACGCAAAACCCGAACAGCATTTTTTGCCGCAGTTGTTCATCGGACTTTCCTTTACAGGAGGTTGTTTCTTTAGCGTCTTGTTCTATGCGCCGTTGTTGAAGCGCTCGCGCGAGGCTGGAATGGTCACGGCCGAGTCAGGCTCGCCACAGCGAGTCCGTCCGGTGGCGGACTGCAAGCCGAACTTCCAGATTCTCCTCGCCGGAACTGTGATTTTTGTCATCCTTGTTCCATTGTTCTATTTCGGCGCGGCGAGAACAGCCCTGTCCTTGGGCATCGCAATTGAGGGAGCACTCTTTGTCACCATCGGAATTGGGATTTTGGCATTGGCTTTGATCGATATCGTTCGGCACAAAACGGCGGATTCTCTCCTGCTCGGCCTTTGGGTCTTCGGCACCTTCGTTTTTGCGGCAGTGATGAATTGGACGATTACCTCACGCACATTTTTGCCGATGGCGCCGGCAGTGGTGATTCTATTAATCCGACAATTACGAGTTCCCGCCATGGTAGCGGCCGCCTTCGCCCACGGCAGACGTTTACCAATTCTGCCGCTGAGGAAAGTGGCCGCTACCTGGTGGCTCCTTCTGCCGGCTGCGCTTGTTTCGCTCTTGATTACGATTGGAGACTACAAGCTGGCGAGTACAGCACGAATTGCCGCCGGTCAGTTTCAACAGCGATTCCGAGATGAATCAGGCAGCGTTTGGTTTGAGGGACACTGGGGGTTTCAATATTATATGCAACCATGGGGAGCAAAGCCGCTTGATTCAGAGCAGCATGGCTTGGTTGCGGATGACGTGGTGATTGTTCCGGTCAATAATACCAACGTCAGTCGCAAACCTTCGGCTCCGACAATTGCTTCTTTCGAGCAGATGAACTACGCCCAGTTCTTCGCGATAACTATGAGCCGGGAACTAGGTGCCGGATTCTATTCCAGTAAATGGGGCCCGCTTCCGTGGGAAGTCGCACCAGTTCCCCCCGAGCATTACCTTGTCTTTCGTATCAAATAGTTGTAGCGGCAGCCGTGTCGGCTGCAAAAACGCACAACCATTGCACGCGACACGCGTGCCACCACTGATTACTCCGCTTAGGCCGATGGAGTATCGGCAAAGATCGGTGCGCCGCTAATGTCGGAAGCGTTGAAATTGAACCCGTGATTGCCTTTTTGCAGCGACTTAAGGAGAAGAGCGACCTGCTGCGCGGTGCCGGTAGAATAAAACCGGACCAGGCCGACGGTTGTCCGCGGGCCGAAGACCGTAATCATGATCGTTTCCTCATCGACGGAATTCATGAAAATGTGGCTGCCGTTACCCTGATGATAGAGGGCGTTGAATTCCACTTCCCCGATGCGTCGTGCCAGTTCGCGCGTAGCGGCGAAGGATCCGGCGGCAAGCGCGGCGATGGTGGTCACATCCATCACCGTCATATCGCCATATTGAGAAATGACGTTGCCGCCGCGGTCGATCACGACGGTCAGTTCGGCTTCCGCCTTTTTTAAGAAATCGGCGAGCACGCCATCGAGCGCGGCGACGTCGTCGATAGTCAGGACCGGGATCGCGTTCATGCCACGATTGCCTGGGGCGCGACATTTGTCTGCCCCGGCTTGACGCCCGCTCCGGCTCGGTTGGTATCGCTCTGTTTGCTAAACTTGTGCAGTAGAATCTGTGAAACGGAGTTCAGGGTAGCGAAAACATTTTGCCCGGTGCTGGAGACGACTTCGAAACTCTGGACCCGTTTCTTTCGATTGTTCAGGACGTAATCGAGGTAGTTGACGGGTGCGATGTTCGGGAGGTCGCGCTTGTTGTATTGCAAAACATATGGGAGGTCGTCGAGTGCCATGTTTTGCTTGGCCAGGTTGTCTTCGAGGTTTTTGAAACTCTCGACGTTTTCTTCCATTTTTTCCCACTGCGAATCGGCTACGAACACGATGCCATCGACACTGCGCAGGACGAGCTGACGGGTGGCGTTGTAAATGACCTGACCGGGAACGGTGTAGAGCTGAAATTTGGTGACAAAGCCTTTAATAACCAGAGCGTTGAGCGGGAGAAAGTCGAAGAAGAGGGTGCGATCGGCAGCAGTAGCGAGCGAGACAAGGTCGCCACGGTTTTGCGGGTTAATGCGTTGGTGGATGTAGCCGAGGTTGGTGGTTTTGCCGCACAGCGCCGGACCGTAATAAACGATCTTAAACTGAATCTCGCGGCTGGCGTAATTAATGATTGACATGAGGAGTCTCCAGTTGCCGATAGGTTCGCGAAAGTTCCTGCGTGATGCGGCTGAGTTCGCGACGGCTCTCCGCACTCAATTCGCATCCGTTGTGCACTGCGGTCAGGCAAAGATTGCCGGCACTAAAGAAGGTGACGGGCGATTTCTCGCCGTGCACCGTTATGCAGGTCAGCGGGCCAAGTTGAGTTTCACACATATGTTTTTCCAATTTCTTCAGCATCGTCGGTGCCACCGCGCTCAAACCTTCCATGTGCATGTCGTCTGGAATGTTACCGGCGATGATCAAACCGTCGGCGAAGATCACGCTGCAGGAGGAAACGCCGACTAGTGCGCAGGCCTGAGCAATCGCTCCTTTGGCATCAAATTTCGGACCTTCTTGCGCGGGCTTCGCCGCCTGAACTAGCGACGCGGCCCTCGGCATAATCGAAATGTCCAAACGATCGACCGGAGCTGGCGCTTGAACACGCGGAGCTTCCACTTTGGGCGGTTCGACTTTCGGAAGCGCTGGAACAGCTTTCGCTTTTACTTCGGCAGGAAGTTCGACTTTCGGCATCTCAACCTTCGGCGCTTCGGCCACGGGCTGAGGAGCGGCCGGCAGAGTGACTTCCGGGATATGGGCGAAACGTTCCGCGTCTTCCTTCGCCTTCGCCAGAAATGGCGTCTCGAAAATTTCATCCTGGGCAAGAGCTTCCTGGTCGTCTCGCATCCGCAGGGAGTCGCTAGGCAAGTTGGCCAGCACATCGGGCAACGACAACTGCACCGGGGCTTCGACCGCATCGGGGAGGAACAAACTACGATATTGTTCCGGCAACGCGGCGTGAAAGACCTTCGGCGGGATCACAACCTTGCCGCTCGCGAGCTGCGGCGCGACCGTGCTGACCTGGAATGAAATCCTCGCATCGGCCGGCACCGACTCAACGTCGCCACCTACTTGCATTGGCGGCAGACTTTGCAGGATCGGACGCAACGGGAGCGTGACCACCTCGTGTCCCGCCGGTTGTGATGGTATCGCCGCGACGGGAACAGCCTTCGGCGTGGCTGGCCCGGGTACGGACGATGGAACCCGCGCTGGTGATTGCGGACTTGGCTTAGTTTGTTCGGCCGCGACTTTGCCATCCTCGGGCGATTGAAACGGAATCCGAGTCGGACCGGCAGTCGGAGGCGCGATCGGCGGCGATACGGCCGGAGGAACGGGAGGCCCGCTGGAGGCTGGAACTCGCGGAAACGCGGACCCACCCGTTCCAATCGACAAAGGTTTGTTTTTCTCCGGCTGCGCCGCCGGTGTCACCAAAGAAATGCACGGCGTTGAGCCATCTGGGCTCGGTTCTATTCCGATCCGCGGCCGCGAAATACCTGGCGGGGGTGTAAGCGGGATCCTGGCTGCTGGCGCCGGTTGCGTGGGCGGAACTGGAGGTGCCGCAGGTGGCTTCGCTGCCGCCGGGGCGAGAGGCGGTCTCGCTGTTACGGGAGGTGGTTGGTCCGAGCCGGACGGGCGGCTTGGCGCAGTGATTGCTGGCGGCCGCATGGGCTCTACCCTTGCTGTCTCGGTAACAAGGCCTGACTGGGCCCCAGGTTCCACAGGAAGTATCAACTCGGTCGTTTCAAATGGCGTGACCGTCGTCCCAAATTTCGCCGATTCTTCCACCATCAATTTCAGGAACGGCGTTTCCACCTGCGCGGAGACACCTTCCGTTGTCTGGTCTTCTCGAACACGGAGCTGCGAGAGTTCATCGAGTACTTTCTGGACCGGCAGCACCACCACCGTGGCATCAGACGGCACCACGGTGTGCTCGAAAATTTCTGGTACTTGTTGATAGAGGGTAGCTATCGGAATACTCGGCCGGCCCGCTGCCAATCCTTTTTCCACTTCCACCGCTTTCAACGTCACCCGGCGGGTAGGATCAAAACTCTCGTTAGTTTTCGCGTAGCCCTGAGGCATTGCCGCAATAACATCACTTAAGGCCAGCGAGACAGTCCTCTCTCCGCGCGGCTCGACCGCGACAACCACATTCGGCCCCAAATCCGGCGGACTTTCGGGACCGGACCGATTCAGTGAAATGCGCCGGCCTGCCATCGTGCTGGCCGCGGCTAGTGCCGGGCCGCTTGGGTCCGGCGTCATCGTCCGCACCGCGTAAGGTGTGACGCGTTTCGCCAGCTTGTCCGCCTGCGGTTTATCTTGCACCGAAGGCAGGGGCGCAATTGTCGTAGGCCGTTTCCTGGCTTCGAACTTCTCTTTTACTTTCTTAACGAGATTTAGGAATGGGAAAGCCATGGCATCAGTCGTCGGCGGCGACTCGCAACACTTCCTCCAATGTGGTCTGGCCTTCGAGAGCCTTATCAATTCCGGTCATCCGCAAAGTTTTCATTCCTTCGGTTACAGCCTGATTCTTGATCACCGCCGCCGAGGCCCGCTTCATGATGAGACGGCGGATCGCTTCGCTTACCGTCAAAGCTTCAATGATTGCGAGTCGCCCCAGATAACCGCGGCCTTTGCAGCGATCGCAGCCGCTTCCGCGGTAAAAGACAGTTTCGCCTTGTTCGATCCCGAGGCGCGCAAAAACTTCCGGCTCCGGTTGAAATTCCTCACGGCAATTGGCGCAAATCCTTCGCACCAGACGTTGCGCACACGTCATCAAGATCGAGCTGGAAATCAGGAATGGCTCGATCCCCATGTCGTCCAGACGCGTGATCGCGCCGGCGGCATCGTTGGTGTGCAAAGTGGAAAGCACCTGGTGACCGGTCAGTGCCGCTTTCACCGCAATGTCGGCAGTCTCGTTGTCACGAATTTCGCCCACCATCACGATGTCGGGGTCCTGCCGCAGGATGGAACGCAAGGCCGAGGCAAAATCGAGCCCGATGTCGTTGCGCACCGAAACCTGATTGATCCCGCCGAGCTCGTACTCGATCGGGTCCTCTACCGTCACGATGTTGTATTGCGGATTGTTTAGCTCCTGAAGAACGGAATAAAGCGTCGTCGTTTTACCGGAACCGGTCGGACCGGTTACCAGAATCATTCCGTGCGGCGCGTCGATCGCTTTCCTGAACTTCAGCAGCGTCTCTTCGTCCAGCCCCATCTGGTCGATCGAGCCGGTAAGCGCGCTCTTGTCCAAAATACGAATGACGATTTTTTCTCCATGCGACGTGGGCAAAATCGAGACACGAAGATCGACTTCCTTGCCCATGACTTTGATGCGGAAACGTCCGTCCTGCGGGACGCGTCGCTCGGCGATGTTCAGGCCGGCCAGAATTTTGATGCGCGAGGTAATCGCCAGTTGCAGCGCCTTGGGCGGCGATTCCGCCGGGGCTAGATCGCCATCGACGCGATATCGCAACTTCAACGTTTTCTGAAAAGGTTCGATGTGAATGTCGGAAGCGTTTTCTCGGATCGCCTGCACCATAATCAGGTTCACGATCCTGATCACCGGCGCATCTTCGCTATCCGTCGCCAGCCGGTCGACGTCGATCTCTTCGGTGGCTTTCGCCTGAAATTCGACGCCCTCGACCGGTTTCTCGACTTCCTCCTTGACCTGCCGCAGTACGTGGCCCATGTCGGCGCCGCCATGCACGCCGCTGAGGGAATCCATCACCCCCTTTTCGGTGGCGATCATCGGCACCACGTCCAATTGCACGCGCCGCTTCACGTCGTCGACCGCCAGCACATTGGTGGGGTCGGTCATCGCGACAAAGAGCTTCCCGTCCAACCGCGCCACCGGCACCAGCTTGTTCGCCTTGGCCATCTCGCGAGGGATCAATCCCATGATGTCCTCGGGAATCCGGATCCGCGCCAGGTTCACCGGCGACACATTCAGGCAGCGCCCCATGCTGAAGGCCATGTCCTGATCGGTAACAAATTGTTTGTCTGTCAGAATCTTCAGCAACCGGCCGCCCTTTGCCTTCTGAATTTGGGTCGCCTCTTCCAGCTGATTGGGCAGCAGCAGCCCGTCTTCAATGAGCACATCTGCGATCCGATCTCCGAACGTCTTATTTCTCATGGCATCGGGGATCAAGCTTTCAGTTCGAGCCGGTAAACGTCCTGCAGTGTTCTTTCGATGGCCGTCGGTCGGGCGAGATACCACGAGACCGTGTAATCAAGGGACTGTTGCACGGCCGCGCGACCGGCGGCATCAAACGGATTACAGCACGCCACCATAATAGTACGGCTGATTAAATCGAACGGCACACAGAGGCGCCCAATTGTGAGATTGTCCGGTAACATTCGGGCCAGTTGCCGATCAAAATCGTAATACTCCAGCGGGATGAAGGCGGCCTTCGTCCGGTCAACGAGAGAGGAAATGATCAGATCAAGCTTATTGGTGTCGGCCCCGCACAGTTCCACCAGGAGCGAATTGGCCATGGTGTGACCTGGCAGGTTCTTGTTCTTTTGCTGCACATTTGCCAAGGCAGCGGTCACGTCTTGTTCTGCGAAAAATTGTTGGACGATGAGGAATTTTGCGAGCTGTTCTTCGCCGCGCTCGTGCAGATTGTACGTTTCCTGATCCTTGCGATCGAGCCGGACCAATCCGCCTTCGCCTCCGCCCATGGCTTTGGCGATTAGCCCGTGCTTAATTCCGCCGGTGACGTTTTGCCCGGCCGCCTGCAAGCGCGATTCGATATCGCCCAGCATTGCCAGCACCTCGGGCGCGTTGGGGTCGTGCTGCAGGAGCACTTCGCACTCCTGCATCGCGAGGGCGTAAGAACCGACGTTAAAATATGCTTCCGCCAGCTTGCGCGAGGTGCGGAGTGTGTCGTCCCGACTTCCGAGTTTGCCGTACGCTTCCTTTAGTATTTCGAGGGACTGATAATCATCGGGTTGTGTTCGGGTAATGACCTCGAACATCTCGATGGTGTGGGTAATTTGAGCTTGTTCCTCGGGTGACGGCGTGTGTTCCAGCACAATTTGCTGGAAAAGCTAGAAACATGCCGGAAAAATCGCG
>QHPU01000045.1 GCA_003219175.1 Verrucomicrobiota bacterium
ATGGTCGCACTGCCACGATGTTCGCCGGGGTTCGGCCGAGCATGCGCTTGGCTTCGTCGCCCACCGCCAGGACTTTGTTGGTCCCGGCTTGAACCGCCACCACTGACGGCTCGCGCAAAACGATGCCCTGGTCCTTCACGTAGACCAAGGTGTTGGCGGTGCCGAGATCAATGCCGATATCACTAGATAACCAGCCAAAAAGTCCTTCGAACATTATATTTAAGAGAGTTAGAAACTTGACTGCGCTGCAAGTTTCGAGCCAGTCAAAGCGCGCACGGGAAAACACCTTTCTTGCGCTCCCTGCTCCCCAGCCGTTTCAACGCCCGAAAACGCGTAGAATGTTCGAATAGGGCCCTCGGACGTCAAGGGAAAGTGTGAATAACTTTCAGGCGCATGCCAAAAGTGCCACCGCCTCAGAGATTTCAGACCCTTCACAGCCAGCAAACCCATCGGAGTAGCGGAGGTTGCTAATTGCTCAATTCCCATTACTCCATTTACTCCATGCAGCGCGTGCTGATTGCTCCCTCTATTCTCGCGGCAGATTTTTCCCGATTGGAGAATGAGGTGCGCCATGTCGAACAGGCCGGAGCCGATTGGATCCATTGCGACATCATGGACGGTCATTTCGTCGATAACATTTCGTTTGGCCCGGGAATGGTCGCGACCGTTCGCAAACTCACGAGTTTGCCGCTTGATGTTCACCTGATGATCCAGCATCCCGACCACTATTTGCCTCGTTTCATCGATGCAGGAGCCAACTCGATTACGGTTCATGTTGAACCGGAAGCAAAACACAATGTCGGCGAAACCTTGCAGCAGATTCAAGACGCTGGTTGCCACGCAGGTCTGACTCTCAACCCGGCGACGCCGTTTGCCTTGCTCGAACCATTTCTTCACCAGCTCGACCTGTTGCTCATCATGACGGTCCATCCCGGTTTCGGCGGGCAATCATTCCGCGCCGAGCAAATGGAAAAGCTTCGTCAGGCGTATGATTGGAAAACAAAGAACAAGCCAAGCCTGGATTTGGAAGTCGATGGCGGTATTAATCCCGAGACCGCCAAGGTGTCGATCGAAAACGGCGCCAATGTGCTGGTTGCTGGCACATCCATTTTCAAGTCCAAGGATTACGCTGCCGAGATTCGGGCGCTGCGCGGTGAATAATGTGGCGGCGATGTTGGCGCGCACCCATATGCTTTGATGCGAGACATATCTCTTCAGCAGATTGCGAATCTTGAATTTTAGTCGGTGCATCTGCCAAGTGAGGCGCATGTCATCCCGAACTGCGGAGACGGTGAGGGATCTCTCAAGAAGACATTGATTGAGTCAGATAGCTTGTGTAATCAACCACCTTCGGTGAGATCCCTCGCTTGCACTCGGGATGACACGCGGCGCGTCTTAGGAACATTGCGGCGGCTAACTCCCGCTCGGCTTTCCCGGCATCCGACATTTTCCCACATCGCCAAACAATGATTCGATTAGATCTTCCCATTTGGGATTCAATGTCTTCACCAGCGGATTCTTCTTCGCGCGTCGCCAGCCTTTGATTTCCTTCTCGCGGGTGATCGCCGAATAGGATCGGAGAATTGCTCGTAGTAAACAAGGCGATTCACCTTGGATTTGGAAGTAAACCCTTCAACCACATGATTCCTGTGGTCCAATACCGGTCATCCAACCTACTCATAGAGCACGGCCCGGCTGCGATTAGTCATGATGTAAACGAAATAATCCTTCATATCGCCAATGTGTCATCCCGACCGCGAAGGCGGTGAGGGATCTCTCAAGAAGACATTGTGTATCGGAGATAGGCTTGTGTGATCAACCACTTTAGGTGAGATCCCTCGCCTGCGCTCGGGATGACACCCGGTGCGTTGCGCGGAATTACCCCGCCACCACCGGTTCGGCCTCGGCGCTCGTTTCCGCCATGACTTCGTCGGTCTGAGTAACCCTGACCACCTCTTCGATCGTTGTAGTCCCCTGAGCCACACGACGCCAGCCGTCGTTCCGCAATGTTTCCATGCCTTCAGCAACGGCGCACTGCTTCAGCTCGCCGCCATCACGTTTTTGCATGATCATTTTTCGCAGCGGTTCTGTCACCACACAGATTTCGTAGATCGCTGTTCGTCCCTGATAACCAGTGTGCCGGCATTGATCGCAACCTTTGCCACGCACGAACTTCGTCCCAAGCTCTTGCACCGGAAATCCAATCTCATGGAGATATTCTGCCGGATACTCAACTTTTTCGACGCATTCCGGACAGACGGTGCGAACGAGTCGTTGCGCGATAAAAGATTTCACCACCGAAGCGAGCAGGAACGGTTCCACATCCATGTCGAGTAAGCGGGTGATGCCTCCGACCGCGTCATTCGTGTGCAGCGTGCTAAAAACCAGGTGGCCAGTCATTGCTGCGCGAATCGCTATGTCCGCCGTCTCCACGTCGCGAATCTCCCCCACCATCACGACATTCGGATCCTGTCGCAAAATGTGGCGCAAGCCGAGGGCAAATGTGAAATTGATTTCCGGTTTTACATCCATTTGCAAGACACCCGGTAGTTTGTATTCAACCGGTTCTTCGATCGTGATAATGCGGCGCGAGACCGAGTTGATCGTGCTGAGGAAGCAATACAGCGATGTCGATTTTCCGCAGCCGGTCGGGCCTGTGAGCAGGATGATTCCATTGGGCTGCGCCAGGAGATGGCGGATCACCCCCTCCTGTTCCTGACTGAGATCGAGACGCTCAAAGCCGAACTGTTGTCCGCCACGGGCGAGCAAACGCAAGCTGATCGATTCGCCATTGACCGTCGGGATGGTGGAAACACGGACATCGATCTCCTGATTGTTCGCATGCAGATTCATCCTGCCGTCCTGGGGTAGCCGCCGTTCCGCGATGTCCATGTGCGACATCACTTTCAGACGCGAGATGATCGCGGCGTGCAGCACGCGCAATTGTGGCGGCACGGCCACCTCATGCAGGATGCCGTCGATGCGATAACGGATACGAATGTCATTCTCCAGCGGTTCAACGTGAATATCGGTGGCACGCTCGGCGATCGCTTCGCGGATAATCTGGTTGACAAATTTTACGACCGACGCTTCCGGATCATCGGCACTGATGTCGGTGGCGGTTTCACCTTCCTGTAAGATTTCGAAATCCCGATTCATTTTTAGGATTTCATCGAACGTCTCAGCGCCGACTCCATAGAGCGTCTTCATGGTACGCAGAAGTTGCGCCCGTGGGACCAGGACCCATTCAGCTGGTTTTTTCAAAAGCTGGGTCACCAACTGGCGGCCGGCGGAGTTGAAAAGATCGTAGGTCGCAAGAACAACGGAATTTTCCTTCTCCTGAATCGGCAAAATGTGATGCTGAAAAACAAACCGCGACGGCAAAATCGAAAGCGTCTGGCGATCGATGCTCTTGGCGTCGAGCGCGACCAGCGGGACGCGGAAGAAATTTCCAATGGCCGCAAGAAACCGATTCTCGTCCACCTTCCCGGAGTCGAGCACCTGTATTGTCCAGGAACCGCCGTTGAGATTTTGGGCGAGCTGGGCCGCTTCTTCGCGGGATGCCACGCCTCCCGCCATCAAAAGGTCGATGATGGATTTGTTGACTGCCGCACTCATCTCTTAGCCCGCTGATTCTGCGCTACCCTCACTATTCTCGTTAGGGCAAATGCAACGCCCGTCGGACAGGTTCGTTCAGCTCACCCGTTACGCGCATGGAGTAATTTTTCTGGAGACGGGCGATAGCGAAGCTTACCTCGTCAGAAAATATTCCATCGATCCGACCGCAATAGTATCCGAGTCGCTTCAAATCCCGCTGCAATGCGGCGACGTAAGCTGGGTCGGACATCAACTGTTCGTTAGTCTTGAAATAATAAACCCAACGCCTGCTATCTCGGTAGGCATAATCAGTCGCGCGCACCGTCGGCATCTGGTGAAGCAGGTCGTATTCATCGCGCGGTGCGAGCGAGTCAACCGAACGGTGGGAGAAGATTTCCTCGTCGATGATGAAACCGTGAACGCCATGGCAGGCGAGAAACATCCCCGTCAAAAGAAGTACGATTCGTCTCATCACCGCATTCCTATGTCTTTGGCAGACGGAATATCTGGTGGCGGCAATTGTTTGCCATCCCCCTTCTTCGGACAATCGGGGCAATCTTCCTGTTCAAGCTCCGGCCCGAAATGGTCGCGATCCTCCGTTTTCTGTCGAAGACGATACAAGTCCAGTTTTGTCAACGACACTTCTGGACGCATTAGGATGAGCAGCTCCGTGCGATCGCGATTTTTTATGGTGCTACGAAAAAGGGAACCGACGAGCGGCAATCGACTCAAATATGGAATGCCGTTTTTGCTGGTATTCCTGACGTCACTGATTAATCCGCCCAGGACGATCGTGGAACAGTTTGGCGCCGACACATTTGTCCGGATGTAACGGGTCGCGATTGTTGGTACCGAGTTGCCACCGATGTTCACGTTGCTGTTTGGGACGACGCTATCAATCTTCTGCAGAATATCGAGCGAGACCTCCTTTTCCGAATTGATCAGCGGCACAACCTCCAGCTGGAGCGCGACTTTCTTGAATTCGATGCTGGATTGCACAGCAGCGACACTATTATTTTGGGTGGTCAGCGTCGTCGCGTTGCTCAAAGTGCTGACCGGAACGGGAATCTCTTGTCCGTTCGCGATGATCGCCTTTTTATTATTACTGGTGAACACAGTCGGCCGCGAGATCGTCTTGAATCGGCCGGTTGAATCCAACATGTGGACGACCGAGGCGAGCGTGGCGCCGGCAGCGAGATAAATGTTCGCGCCGCTGGCAGCGTTAGTCGCCAGCTGGCTGAATGTGATAAGATTGCCCGGGTCGAAGATACTTCCGCCACTCAATACCGGTGATCCCCCCGGACTGGCAGCGGGGGAACTGGTACCGCCTCCGGGGAACGGAGGGGGAATGTTGCCGCCAAAGTGCGTAGTGAGCGCATACTTTTTGTTTGCTCGGATGAAATAGTCCACGCCGAACTCTTCGTCGTTATTCAGCGTTAACTCGCCAATGACGGTGCTGAGCGCGACTTGCGGCGATTTCACATCCATTTCATCGAGAATTTTCTGCACCTTTACTACCACCTCGCGATTGCCCAGAACGATGATCGTGTTGGCACGCTGATCGGCGATGATCTTGGCGTTGCCGACCGTCACCGCTTTGGGCGCGGTATCAACCGGTTGCGTAGACAGTTCTTCTGAAATATTCAATTCGCTGCCGGTCGCGGTACTACTCTGGCCGACATTATACGGATTAGTGACGGTGGGATTCGGCGTGCGCTGCGGCGTAGGTCCGGCTTGCGGGCCAGCCGCTCCGCCAGCACCAGCTTGTTGCTCCTGCCCCGGTTCGGTTAGGGCCTGCACCAGCACGGGCAAAACATCGCTTGCCGAAATGTAGCGCAGGGCGCGCGTCACTGGCTTGGCGAACTCAACGTTGGCATCAAACTCCGCGATCAACTTCCGAATAAAGGGCATGTTGATCGGCCGGGTGATGACGTGAATACGGTTCGTCCTCACGTCAGGGGCGATCTTTATTTTACCGACGATAACCGAGTCCTCCGAAAGGGCTGTCAATGCGCCCAGATCGGTTTCACCCTGTGGATTCGGCACCACCGGATTCACTATCCCGCGTACGCCCCGCACGCCGCCTCCGCGCGGCGGCATACCAGGTTGTGTCTGATCGCTACCTTTCTCGAAAATGTCTTTCAACATGTCGACCACTTTGCTGGCGTCCGCTCGCTCCAGCTTGATAAACTCGCTCGTCACTTCCGCCGGAGGGACGTCGATCTGCTCGATAACCTTGGCCAGGCCTCGAATGACAGTCGAATTCTCCGTGATCAAAATGCTGGAAGATTTCGGCAATGGAAGAACCGATGTGTAAGTTGATGGCGGCGAGAGGTATTGTCCGATTACTTGCTGT
Organism: Verrucomicrobiota bacterium; assembly: GCA_003219175.1. Classification (GTDB taxonomy): domain Bacteria; phylum Verrucomicrobiota; class Verrucomicrobiia; order Chthoniobacterales; family UBA10450; genus AV69. Next base: position 5,954 of record QHPU01000045.1, read on the forward strand.
AACTCAGCCGGATCGGCATAACGCAACCTAAACAAATAGCTGACTACCTGATCCCCCGGAGGAATATCAGCTTGGTCGGAAATGATCGGCACACCTTGCGTACGCGGATTTTTGCCCGTCCCGATCACCTTCACGATATCGGGCTCTTCTGGAACGAGTGAGAACCCATTCATTAGAAGACTAATCTGGATGATCTGGATCGCTTCTTCGCGCGTCGGATCCTTGGTGAGAAAAATATTCACCTTCCCGTTCACAAAATTATCCATGATTACGCGCTTGCCTGTCAGTTGCTCGTAATAACGGAGCACGTCCTGCACGTCGCTGTTGGGGAACTGCAATTTCACATGTTCCTGGAGATTGGGCGTGGGCGCGGCCGAACGCGCCGGAGCGGCTGGCGATTGCGCGGGCGAAGGACGTTGCGCAAAATTCACCGCTGCCGAAGCCAGCAGTACGAATACAACCAGCGGGGATCTCAACACAGAGGTGCAATAGTAAGGGCGGTGGCGCCCTGGGTCAATAGCTGGTTAGGTTTGGCCACGGGTCCCAATCCTAAATCCCGAACCCTCAACGCTCAACGTGCGATAAATGAATCCTAAACCCTGAACCTGAATGCTGAATGTCCAATACTGAACACTGAACTCTTGAACCGGCACCCTTACTAGTAGTAAATCGACAAAATGAAATCACGTTGGCTTCTCCTGGTTTCCTCCCTCTTATTCCTGTTCGTCCCATTCACCCGATCTGACTCATCCGAGAAAGAAGACAGCAAAGATGCCGTGATCGCCGAAATTCGAGCGGTTCTGAGCGCGCAACAGGAGGCTTGGAATCACGGTGACATCGATGGTTTCATGAATGGTTATGCCCGCGCTGAAACTACGGTTTTTGTTTCCGGCGATGAGGTGACGCGTGGCTGGCAAACCGTGCGTGACCGCTATCTGAGAAAATACAGTGACCGCGCTAAGATGGGCACGCTTACATTCTCAGATCTTGAAATCGAACCGCTCGGTCCAGATTCCGCGGTTGTACTCGGCCGCTGGGAACTCAAACGCGCCAACGATAACCCGCATGGTCATTTCACCTTAATCTTCCGCCGGACACCAGACGGCTGGCGCATTGTCCACGATCATACCTCCGCGGCTGCGCCATGATCTTCATCAACGTTTCAACCCTTTTAACCCTTTAACTTTTTTAACAACTTCTCATGGATCCCATCGAACCCGCCATTGCTGAAAACGGTCACGATATCGTTCTTCTTCAGCAGCGGCGTGATGCGCTCAACGATCGCGTCGGCATTTTGCTCATAGAAAGCGAGTCGGCCCGCGCGTTTAATTTCTTTCATCACGCCCTCGGGATTCAATCGTTCCGTTCCCGGAATTTGGTCGAGCCTCGCGACCTGCGAAATGAAAACGCCGTCGGCAATCTTCAGCGCATTCGGCAACTCGTTTTGAAAAACTGCCCGTCGAGTGGTATTTGAGCGCGGCTCGAAGATCGCCCACAGCCGATGCTTTGGATAACGACGCCGCAGTGCCGTCAGCGTCTGCGCGATCGCGGTCGGATGATGACCGAAATCGTCAATCACCTTTACCCCGCGCACTTCGCCGCGGATTTCCTGACGTCGTGCCACTCCTTCAAACTTCGGCAACGCTGCTCGAATGGTTTCGGCCGACACGCCATAAAATTTCGCGGCTGAAATCGCCATTGCGGCGTTGCGGACGTTGAACTCACCGAACATCGGAATCTCAAATTCCTCATCGCGCAAAACGAAGCGCGATTTTTTTGCCGAATAACTGACATCCCGGATCCGTTGAGCGCAGTTTTTCGAAAAACCGACCTCAACCATGGGCGCAAGAGAATCGCGTGTGACCTCCACACAATTCTTGTCGTCCCCATTGAGCACGATCATTCCATTCTGCGGCACAATGTTCACCAGCCGGCGAAAGCTTAACTTAATGGCATCAAGATCGGGAAAGATGTCGGCATGATCGAACTCGAGATTATTCACGATCAGCAGCTCCGGCAGGTAGTGAATAAACTTTGACCGCTTGTCGAAAAAGGCGGTGTCATATTCGTCGCCTTCAATGACGAAGAAGCTCGATTCGTTGAAACGTGCGCCCTGTCCGAAATTGCGGGGGATGCCGCCGATCATGTAACTGGGCCTGCGCTTGGCGCACTCCATAATCCAGGTCAGCAACGCTGTTGTCGTTGTTTTTCCGTGCGTGCCGGTAACAACGAGGTTGTGCCGCCCACGCAGAAATTCGTTCTTCATTATTTCCGGTAGGGATTGATAAAAAAGTTTGCGATTCAACACTGCTTCCACCTCCGGATTGCCACGCTTCATGGCATTGCCAATCACGACGACATCAGTGTTTGCCGGAATATTCTCAGCCCGATAACCCACAAACAGTGAAATGCCGTGTTTCTCTAAAAACGTGGACATAGGCGGATAGACGTTTTCGTCAGAGCCGGAAACGATGAACTCTCTCTCTTTCAACGCCGCTGCCACTGACCCCATCGCAGTCCCGCATATTCCAAGGAAATGGAAATGGCGTGGCTCGGCTTTGCTCACGCGAATCCTTTACGCCGCAAGCGGCGATTTGGCTACTACCATCCCGCTAGAACGTCCACCAGCCGCGGGCAAAATGCATGGCGCAAATCGCGTAGAAGAGCGCGAAGAGAAAAGCGATTGAATCGCGCAGCCATTTGGAACGAATGAGGTGCGCGAGCAGGATGAAAATTGGGAAGACGACCAGGACGTAGCGCGGCGAGGAGATGGGGAAATTGTTAAAAAAAATCAGCACCCAGCTGATGGCGAGGTAGAGCGAGTAGCATGGTCGCAAGACAAATGGCCCCACCAGCAACGCCGCTGTGCCAATGATGACGGCAACCAACGGGCCGCCGTATTGCATCACGCGCTCATCGGCCGAGAAATGCCAGATCCCATACCAGTTGGCGGTGACCGACTGAAACGGCCAGCGCAGAAACAAACCCCAGCTCTGTCTTTGTGTGGCCAGAAAATGCAACGGATCGTGGAAGCAGTAGAAGTTGATTAAGAGATATGCGACCGCGCCGAGCGGTAACAGCAGGAGAAACCCGATATCGGCTGTGATGGCACGCCAACAAAAATTGCGCTGCTGGAGGTATTCGAACGCGAGCGGCGGCAGAATGGCCAGGCCGGGAATTCTTGTTCCGGTAGCGAACATGCCCAGCAATCCGCAGACCAGCCACTGACCACGGCGCGCATGGTAAAATCCGGCAACGGTAAGGAGCAGAAAAATACTTTCCGAGTAGGCAACGTGAAGAAAATAAGCTGTTGGAAATGTAGCGCAGAAGAGGACGGCGCCGCGGGCAAGTACCGCGCCGTATTCCATGCGTACGAGCAGAAAAAGGTAAACCAGCGCGGCGGCACAACAGCAGTTTGAAATCACGACCGCAGCCACATGCCAGTCGGGGATAAACAGGTGCGCTATTCGGATCGCCAGCGGGTAAACAGGCAGCCACGCGATCAGATGTTCGCGACTGCCCGGTCCATGCGGATATCCATTCTGGGCAAGGTCTAGAAAAGCTAGCGCATCCCAACGCTTCCAAATAGCGAGCCAGCTTTCGCCGGGCACAGCCTTTTGAAAAAGACGTACCGCACACATGCCGAACGCAAAAGTGATGGCGGTCGTGCAGAAACTAACCGCGAGGGGGTAACTAACGTAACGAAGACGGTGCTTAAATGCCGCTAACCACCCCCGGAATTTGAGCGCTCGGAGACTGTTATCGTTCACTTCCGCTCGAACACTTCCACCGCATTCCAGGCGTCATCCGGGGGCGTTTGCCCGTATTCAAGCGAACGCTCGAGATACATTTTCGCCAGCAGATCCTCCGGGTAAAATTCGAGGAAACGCGAGAACAAGATTTTGGACTGGGTGAAATCGCGATCGCGAAACTTTCGGATGCCTTCCTCGTAGGTTTCCAGCCAGATCAATAATTCCTGATCCGCGTTGCTATCGCGCGCTTCAACAATGGTGTAAACGTCGACCGGCTCGGTTTTGCCTTTCACCTGCGCGCGCGCCACTGAGCGCAAATAAAATTCATCGCGAATCAAATCCGCCACCGACGTGCCGACCAGAATGTCGACGCCGTAACCGCGTGTTAGCCCTTCCAGACGCGACGCCAGATTGACGGCATCGCCGATGACGGTGAGATCCGCGCGATCCTGCGAACCGATGTTTCCAGCGAGAACATCGCCCTGATTAATGCCGATGCCCATTCCCAACGGCAGGCGGCCTTCCACTTTCCACATGTTGTTTAGTCGGGCCAACTCGCGCCGCATTCCCAGAGCCGTACACGCAGCCGCCTTTGCATCTTTCGCCTTGCCCTGACTTTTTACGTTCCCCCATACCGCCATGATGGAATCCCCGATGAATTTATCGAGCGTGCCGCCATTCTGAAAAACGAGATCGGTCATCGCGCTCAGGTATTCATTGAGATGCCGGACCAATTCTTCCGGATCGGCTTTCTCGCTCAAAGTGGTGAACCCAACAATGTCGGAGAACAAAATCGTGGCTGGCATGCGCGACCCTTTCAGCGAATTGAAGTAGCCGCCGGGGTTCTCAAGAATTTCTTTAACCAGATTTTTGGAAACGTAACGCTCGAGCGTGCGTCGGGTGCGCAGCTTTTCCATCCGCTCGATGGCGTAATCAATGCCGACCATGCTCGCGCCGCTGAGAAGAAATGTCGAAACCACCGGCACGGTCGTAAGCAACAATCCCACCTGATTATAACTTACATAGGCGGTCGCAACATAAATGCTACAGACAACAGCGATGAGCAATAAAGCGAGCAACGGCCGCCGCAAAACGGTGATAATCAGATAGGCCAGAACCGCGGCGCCGCCGATCAGTCCGCAAACTGTTCCCAGACCCAAACCGTGCAGCCATTCCCGGGCCTGTGCTGCCGCCATTACCTCTAAATGAATAGACGAACCCGGTGTGTTCGGATCCATCGGCGTGTTAACAAAATCGTGCAAAATCTGCGAAGACGGCCCGACAACGACGATCTTGTCCTTAAAGAATGACCCGTCGCGATAGTTGAAATGCCAGAACTTGGGATCGAAGACTTCGTAAAGGGGCTTTGCCGGATAAGCGCCGTTCGCGCTGAAACGAAAGGGATGATCGTCTTCGTCACGAATCACGGCATTACCCTTTCCGAGCTTCAAAAGCGCCCGGGTGACAAAGGACCGATAAACTTTCGCACTGGGATCAGCCGGCAGTCCAGCTAACCTGCGGTCGGTCATATAAAACCGCACGGACCGCAGTTTGCCATCAAACTCATCAGGGAAATAATTCACATACCCAACTCGGTCATCATCCTCCGCCGGAGGTGGAATGAGATCCAGGTTCGGGACCACGAGTTGCGCTGAGTTTTGCAGATCGAAATTGTCGCCCACGATCACCCGATCGCGATATCGATCGAGCGCGGCCCGGAATTTTGCATCGCCATCATTCGGAGGATTGAAAACGATATCGAACATCACCAGCCTGGCGCCGGCACCGCACAACCGATCAAGTAATAAGGCCCAAAGCTCGCGCGACCACGGAAAGGGACGCTCTTTCATGAGCTGAAACGCGCGATTTGTTTCCAGCTCCTCCGGCGAGAGCGGCGGCATTTCTTGCGAGCTCTGATCAATCCCTACAAAAACCAAATCGCTCCGGGTCGGGGTCTTCCGCCCAGCATTGCGCAACCAGTCTTGGAAGGCCTGCTCGCCATTCCACGGAAGCGCGAGAAACGGAACTTCAGGAAAGAACTGCCAGCTCGCGAACACGATTGCCCAGACCGCGCAAATGCATGCGAATGCGAAATAGCGATGGCGCGCGAGCCAGTTCACTCGAAGATTTTAGAAAATTGCACAGGAACGGCCAATCCGAAAGGTGGCGTTGGCAGAGCCCGCTCCTCCCGGGAAAGCGGAGCTTACCAATGCAGAGAGCGTGGCACTGACTCCCGACCAATCTAATGCCAGTTTGGCTCGGACTTTGCAGCCGGCACGCCTGTCGCTACAGGTTCCCGCGATGGAAGCTGAACTTCTTTGCCCCGCTTGCCGCATTCCATTGAGCGAAATGCGCACAGGCACCGGCATCATCTGGCGTTGCGAAAAGTGCGACGGCCGCGCGGTGGGCCTGCAATTGTTACGCCGCACCTTTACGCCGGAATCGATCAATCCGCTTTGGCTGCACGCCATTCATAACGAAGGCAGCATCGCCCGCCCATGTCCTTCCTGCGGCAATCCAATGTTTGAAGTCGCACTCGATAGCAGCAGTGGAATCAGAATCGAAGTCTGTCGCATCTGCGAATTCGTCTGGTTCGACGCCGGCGAAACACAACCGCTGCAAGTGCGTCTGTCGCCGAAGCCTCTGCCACCACCGCTGCCACAAGAAGCGGGCGAAGCTATCGCGCTCGCAAAAGTTCAGCAGCTCGCCGAGCAGGCGCGCGGTCCCGATTTCGACAGCGCGCCACCGGATGAATTGTGGAAATCAATCGCAGCCTTTTTGGGTTTGCGCTCGGGATGACGAGGTTCGGGAGCCGAGAGCTCGTTCATACTGTTGGGCGTGGGTCGCAAAAGTTCGGTTTGTAATTTAGTCCCCGCACTTTACCTTCCCAGCCCGGTTCGCAGTTGAACCGTCGGTCTGCACACCTGATCCCGCCAATACGAGATCACATCAGCGCACGAGGTCGCGCAGATCCCTATACAATAAGAACAGCGCGCTGAAAGGAGGCCCGAACCAAATTTCGGGAACAACAAAATGCCGAGAGCAACAAACGCACCGGCCAGTCGCGAACGGCGACGCCGGATTCTGAGAAAAGCCAAAGGTTATCGCGGACGCCGCTCGAAACTTTTTCGCTACGCCAAAGACGCAACCATGAAAGGGCAGTATTGGGCCTACCGCGATCGCAAAACGCGCAAACGCAATTTCCGCATGCTATGGATTCAGCGGTTGAATGCCGCTGCTCGTGCTAACGGCATAACTTACAGCCGCTTGGCTGAAGGTTTAAAAGCGGCCAGCATTGTTCTGGATCGCAAAATCTTGGCCGACCTCGCCGTGACCGACGAAAAGACTTTCGCCTCTATCATCGAGCAGGCGAAAGTCGCGCTGGACAAAAAATCAAAGTCGACGAAAGCGGCGTAATTTGTTCGTTGAATCGATGAAGCGTTGAGCGTTGCAGCGGATTCCCTTCAACGCTTAAGTCCGAGCCGGACTGGCGGATTTGTGGCGAAAGCTTGCCTAGAGGCAGAGCGGTTACTTCTCTCGTCGGGCACAAGGTTGGGATGAGGGACTTCAAAAGTCTGTTAGAGTCTTTGCCACTCCAATTACAAATTGCGAGATCGGTCCGGCATTAGATGCCTTTCCGTTGTAACCATGTAACGCTTTTAACAATTAACCCTTCAGGCCATGGCCCATCCGCTCGAACAATTGCGCGAGGATGCGCTGGCGCAGATCGCGTCGGCACCAGACGAACGCGCTCTCGAAGCGGTGCGGGTGAAATTCCTTGGGCGCGGTGGAAGCGTCACGCGATGGAGCGACAACATGAAGTCGCTCCCGAAAGAGGAAAAGCCGATTGTCGGAAGACTACTAAACGAGATCCGCACTGCGGTCACGGCAGCGATTGAAACGCGGGCTGAGAATTTTCGCGCCGAAAAGGAATCGGCCACGCTTGCGAACATCGATATTTCGCTCCCGGGAACTTCACATGAGCGCGGCGCAATTCATCCGCTCACGCAGATGCTCGATCGCAGCATTGCAGTTTTTCGCCGGATGGGATTCGCGCTCGCGGAAGGCCCGGATATTGAGACGGAATGGCATTGCTTCGACGCGCTAAACACTCCCGCTGACCATCCTGCACGCAACGAGCAGGATACCTTTTATCTCCAGGATGGCCGGCTCTTGCGCACCCACACTTCGACGGTGCAAATCCGGACCATGGAATCGGCGCCGCCGCCTATTCGTGTAATTGCTCCCGGCGCGGCTTATCGGCGGGATGAAGTCGATGCCACGCATGGAGCACAGTTTCACCAGATCGAAGGGCTTTACGTGGATGAAAAAGTTAGTGTCGCAAATTTAAAAGGCACACTGGAATTCTTTCTGCGCGAGCTTTTTGGCGCCGACACCGCCGTCCGTTTTCGTCCGCATTATTTTCCGTTCACCGAACCGAGTTTTGAAATTGATGTTAAATCGAGCGCACTGAAAAGCGGCGAACAATGGGTCGAAGTCTGCGGCTGCGGAATGGTGCATCCGGCCGTTTTTGAAGCGGTCAACCGATCCCGCCGTGACAACGCTTACGATCCGGAAAAATGGACCGGGTTTGCCTTCGGTCTTGGGATGGACCGGTTGGCCATGATTTTGTTCGACATTCCCGATATTCGCTTGTTCGCGCAAAACGATCTGCGCTTCTTGCGGCAATTCGCATGATGAGGCCGGGTCAAACTCACAGTGCGTGTCAGCCCGAGGCGCGAAGACAATGCCAGTCCGGCTCGGACCGAGGGATCTCACAATCGCAGAACCGATCATCCGGATCGGCCAATCGTTATTCACAGACCGAGCATCGATTGAGCGATCCTTCACTTCGTTCGTGATGACTGCAAAAGAAGGCAATGAAATTTTCCGTTAACTGGCTGCGCGAATTTGTAGAGCTGCCGCCAAGCATCGAAGCGCTGGCAGAACTGCTCACCATGTCGGGCATTGAAATCGAGGCCATCGAAAAACGCGGCGGTAATTTCGATCATGTCGTCATTGCGCAGATCAACGAATCCAAGCCGCATCCGAATGCAGATCGGCTCGGCGTTTGCATCGTCGACGACGGAAGCGGAACGAAACGCCAGATTGTTTGCGGCGCCAAAAATTACAAAGTGGGCGACAAGGTGCCGCTGGCGTTACCCGGCGCAGAGCTGATTGGCGGCCTCAAGATTCGCGCGAGCAAACTGCGCGGAGTCGAAAGCGAAGGAATGCTTTGTAGCCCCAAGGAACTTGGCATTGCCGAGGACGCAGCCGGTCTTCTTATTCTGTCGCCTGAGGCAAAGATTGGCGCGCCAATTCGTGATTTGTTCCCACCCGACACCGTGTTCGATGTCGAAATCACGCCGAATCGCGGTGATTTGTTGAGTCATTTCGGTTTGGCGCGCGAGATTGCCGCGCTAACGAGCAAAAAACTTGTAGGGGCCGCCGTCTCGGCGGCAAAATCAGACAAGCTGCCGCCGGTGATGACGGGCGCTACAGCGCTCACCATTTCGGCGTTGCACGAATGTCCATTTTATTCCGCGCGCCGAATTGAAAACGTGAAGGTCGGGCCAAGCCCCGATTGGTTGCGCGCGAAAATCGAAAGCGTCGGTATTCGTTCCATCAATAACATCGTCGATGTCTCGAATTTCGTGATGCTTGAGCTGGGCCAGCCCACTCACGCTTTTGATGCGGACAAACTCGACGGCCACATCAACGTGCGATCAGCGGGCGAAGGCGAAAAGTTTCTCGCCCTTGATGGGAAAACGTACGCGTTGACCCCCCACAATCTTGTCGTCGCCGACGATCAACGCGCCGTTGGAATCGCGGGAGTAATGGGAGGCGAGGAAACGGGAGTGACCGACTCCACAAAAGACGTGCTGCTGGAAAGCGCATATTTTTTGCCGGCGAGTATCCGACGAACTGCGCGCGACTTGAATTTGCCGAGTGATGCCAGTTACCGTTTTGAGCGCGGCGTTGACCCGCAAATGATTCTGGCAGCATCACAACGTGCGACGGAACTAATTTGCGAAGTCGCCGGCGCGACCGCAGCGCGCACAATTGCCGTCGCTGGCAAGCTTCCACCGAACCCGTCGGATGTCTCAATACGCTACGAGCGCGCCGATGAGCTGCTGGGCATCCATATAGAGCCGGCAACGGCGGATGAGATTCTAACAAGATTTGGACTAGTCAGGAACGATTCAGCGAACCGTCTGGAATCACATTGGAAGATTCCAAGCTACCGTTGCGATCTGCAGCGCGAAGTCGATTTGATCGAAGAAATCATTCGCGCGCATGGTATTGAAAAGATTCCGAGCGAAGACCGTAGCCGCTTTACCCCGCTAAGCGCAGCAGACCGCAATTACGATTTCGAGGCGAAGTTGCGGCGCGATTTGGTCGCCCTCGGTTTGTCGGAAGCGCGTACCTCATCCTTGATTGCGCGTTCGGAAGTCGCCAGGGCCAACGGCGCAATCGAACTGCGTAATCCCCTAAGTGAAGATCATGTCGCGTTGCGAACGACTCTGATTCCGGGTTTGCTTGCCGCTGTCGAGCGAAACATCCGGGCTGGCGCAGAGCGGATCGCGCTTTTTGAAATCGGCAACGTTTTTGCCCCGCCGAACGGCGAACAACAACGCAAACTGGCAATCGCGCTCTGCGGTCAGGCCACTTCTACCAAAAACTGGCGTGTCCAAAAGAGGCGGGCACTCGATTTCTTTGATCTGAGAGGGGCGCTCAATGCATTGGGCACATTCGAATTTCGTTGCAGCAAACGATCAGGCTTCGCGTTGAGCGCGGAAATTTTTGACGGGCGCGATCGAATCGGACATGGTGGGCAGCTTTCGAGCGCAAGCTCCCTTGGCCTAATGACACCGGTGTTGGCGGCCGAAATCGATCTCGCGACTATCGCCCAAGCGACCGAAAGCGCAGAACGGTTCAAAGAAATTGATCGTTATCCCGCAGTGACACGCGACGTGGCGATGTTTGTCGGCCTCGAAGTCACCCACGCAGACATCGTTGAAGTAATCGCAGCGGCTAACGAGCCTTTGCTGGAGAAGGTAGAGCTGTTCGATTTATTTATGGAAAATGATGCCAAAGAACTGTCGCAAGCACGAAAGTCGCTTGCCTATTCATTGACATATCGCGACAAAAATCGCACACTGACTAACGAAGAAGTGAGCGCGGCACACGCGCGGATTCGTGAGCGGTTGCGAAACGATGTCGGCGCGGAATTACGCGAGTAGTTCTTTTGAAATAACTGCGAGTTGTTGGTTAAGAGTTCAGTGCTTTTTCCCGCCTCTGAACTGATAATTCTCAGTGCTTTACCCTGCGTTGTTCGAGATACAGGTGAGATTCCCGAACCGATACATCTAACTAAGGAGGCTTGGTCGCGTCTTAGGGAACATGGCTCGCCTTAATTGGAAGTCAGACGCTCTCGCGACGGTCGTCCGCCCGTTACCGAAAGGGACGGGAGATCCACCTAAACGGCATCTGCGGGGTAATACTTTAAAAAGCCGAGTCGAATCTTCGATTCGGCTTTTTTGTTTTCGCCATCCCGCCATCTTGCGCGAAGTCGAAGGATCGTGTGGCGAAAGCCTAAGTTAACCTCAACGGGATTCTTCGACTTCGCTCGGAATGACAGCACTCGGAAACGTGCTAGTCATTCATCCCAACAATGCCCGCCCTGCTCGCCCTTGAAGACGGCCGAATTTTCGAGGGCGAATCGTTTGGCGCCACCGGAACGCGCGTCGGTGAGATTTGTTTCAATACGTCGATGACCGGTTATCAAGAAGTGCTGACCGATCCATCGTATCGTGGGCAAATTGTGGCGATGACTTACCCGTTGATCGGAAATTACGGAACGAACGCGACCGATCAGGAAAGCACCCAGCCGCATGTCCGCGGTTTCGTTATTGAAGAGCTGAGTGAAATTCCGAGTAACTGGCGCGCCGAAGAATCGCTCGATGATTATCTGCGGCGATGGGAAATTCCCGGCCTGCAGGGGGTCGACACCCGCGCGCTGACTAGGCATCTCCGTAGTCTCGGGGCGATGAAGGCCTGTCTTACCACCGAAATCACCTCATACGAAGAAGCGGTGCAACGCGCGGTCGACGGTGAAGGCGTGATCGGAATGGATTATGTGCGCGAGGTCACGACGCGGAATGTTTTCCAATGGGACCCAGATGATCAACTGAGCCGGCAATGGTCGCTACAAACCGGCGATCAAGCGCCGCAACTCCCGCCCATTCGCCATCGCATCGTGGCATTTGATTACGGGATGAAACGCAACATTTTGCGCTCGCTGCGCCAGCGGGGATTCGGCGTGACCGTTGTCCCAGCCACAACGACGGCGGATGAAGTGCTCGCTCTCAATCCAGACGGTATTTTTCTATCCAACGGACCCGGCGATCCCGAAGCATTGCTGTATGCCCACGAAAGCGTGCGCGGTCTGATCGGTCGCAAACCGATCTTTGGAATCTGCCTCGGACATCAGGTGCTTGGCTTTGCCTACGGTGGCCGGACTTTCAAACTGAAATTCGGTCATCGCGGCGGAAACCAGCCGGTGAAAGATTTGCGATCGGGGAAAGTGACAATCACCGCGCAGAATCACGGGTTCGCGGTCGATCCTCAGTCCTTACCAAAGGAGATCGAGGTGACGCATATTAACCTCAATGACGCCACGGTCGAAGGAATGCGACATAAGGAGCTCCCGATTTTCAGCGTGCAATATCATCCCGAAGCCGCGCCCGGCCCGCACGACGCCAGTTATTTTTTCGAGCAATTCGCGCAATTGATCGATCGACAAAAGCTGTAGCCGGCATCGGGGGTAGCCGTCTCACTCTGTTAAGGCAAAGCGACGGCGAGCGCGGTAGCCATAATTGACCACCGCGAATTTCGAGCACACGTTTCATGCATGTTCAATTCTACAATTCCAAGAAGCCTGAAGCTAGCGGTCGCGGCCGGATTCATTTCCGCACTTGCGTTATCGCCGGTGGCCTTCGCGGCCGAGCAAGGGAAGGAGAACCTCGACGCCTCGGCCTCCAAAGAGATTACCGGAGAAGTTGTTGATATGATGTGCTACGTCGATCACAACGCGATGGGTGATAAACATTCCGGTTGTGCGGCCAAATGCATCAAAGGCGGCGGGCCGGTCGGGATTGTTTCCGACGGCAAAGCGTATTTGATCGTTGGGGATCATAAACCGATGAACGATCAACTGGCGGAATACGCCGGCAAAACGATCACGATTAAAGGCAAAATGGCGGAGCGCGGTGGCGTCGCCATGCTGGAGAACGCCGAGATCGTTACGAAATAATTAGCGTTAAGAATCAAATCGGCGCGCGGTTGAGAGATTGCGCGCCGGTTTGTTGTACTTTGCGATATACCGCGTTCGGGGCCGACAGTCGCTTACCGTTCGATCCAGTTATGTTGTGCTCGCGCGCAACGACAAAACCTCACGCAGCATTCGCACGCTATCGTGAACAAACCGAATCTTGCTGCCTTCATGATGGTTCCATCGCACCGGAATTTCCCTGAGTCGTAATCCGGCACGTTGGGCAAGAAGAAGTAGTTCCACGTCAAAGCCAAAGCCGATGACCTTCGCCGCTTCAATGATTGGCCGGCATGCCTCCATTCGAAAGGCTTTGAAACCGCATTGCGTATCCCAGAACGGCAGACCGGTTGCCACTCGCACCACCAGGTTGAAAACCCGGCCGCCTTGCTCGCGCCGCCAAGGCTGACGATTTCCGATTAGCTTGCGATCGAGCGCGCGTGAACCAAACGCGATGTCTACTTCCCCACGCGCGATTGGCTCGACAATTTTTGGAAGCTCATCAACCGGCGTCGAGAGATCGGCATCAAAAAAAACTCCGATCGCTTTCGTTGCACTGGACAATCCGGTTCGCACCGCTGCGCCTTTGCCGCGATTTGGAAAATTCTCCAGCAATCGAACCGCTACCGACGACGGCACCGCCGCGACTTTGCGAATCATTTCGCCGGTCGAATCGGTCGAACCGTCATTGACGACGATCACCTCACTGGTCGGGCTTTCCTTTTCCAGATAAGCGATCGTTACCGCGAGAGTATCGCCAATGCGCACCGCTTCGTTAAACGCGGGGATAACGACGGAAATTGGAGGAAGCATGAATCGCTACCAGAGCGTGTCGGTTGTGACCGCGGAATTGGCAAGCCAGAAGCTCGTCCTACTTTATTTGTAAATCTCGATTACGAACTTGCCGTCCTCACCGAGATAGCCGCGATACATCCCGCTGGTATTAAATGGCAGTGTCACATTTCCATCTTTGTCCACTGCAATCAGACCACCTTTGCCGCCGAGTTTTTGCGCATCGGCCAAGGCGTGCTCCGCCGCTTCCGCCAACGACATTCCGCGCAATTCCATCAACGCAGAGACCTGATGCGCGACCACTGCCCGAATGAAAAATTCGCCGTCGCCTGTGCACGAGACCGCGCAGGTCGCGTTGTTCGCATAAGTGCCGGCGCCAACGATAGGCGAATCACCCACCCGACCCGGAAGTTTATTGGTTGTCCCGCCAGTCGAAGTTGCGGCGGCCAGGTTTCCTTGCGCGTCCCGCGCCACCGCACCGACCGTGCCGTGAGATTCCGCCTCGGAAATAATGAACTTTTTACCGCCTTCCGCGGCCGACTTCTCCGCCGCCTTTGACTTTTGCAACTCATCCCAGCGGCGCTCAGTGAAAAAATATTTTGTATCGACCAACTCAATGCCGTTGCGTTTTGCGAATTCCTCCGCCCCCGGCCCTATCATCATCACATGCTTCGATTTTTCCATGACGGTACGCGCCAGGACGATTGGATTACGGACATGCTCCAGACAGGCGACCGTGCCGGCGCTCAGGGTTTTCCCATCCATGATCGCGGCATCCATTTCGTTAGTACCGGCGCTGGTAAAGACAGAGCCTTTGCCGGCGTTGAAATCCGGGTCGTCCTCCATAACCCGGACCGCAGCTTCGACCGCATCGAGACTCGATCCGCCGCGGTCCAGAATTTCACGACCGGCCCGCAGGGCACGCGCGATTCCGCCGCGATACTCCTGCTCGCGTTCCAAAGTCATTTTACTGCGCTCGATCGTACCGGCTCCCCCATGCACGGCGAGGTTGATTCGAGCGGGGCGGGCGGTTTGTTTCATTGTTGGCGAATTTTCCTGAGCAGGCGCGGCCAGTCCGCAAAGAGCCAAAGCCAAATAATCAATTGCCAGCGAAGTCAACTTCACGATAAGAAAGTAACAACGTGATTGTTTTTAATCCGCGCGCAATCTCGAGGAGGGTGCGAAATTTTGTTCGCAGTCACAAATGGCTACTGCGGCGGCCGTTGGAGCGATTTGTTCATCGCCGCATTTTCCGCTTTTCCGTCTGAGGAACTAAGGCACGTTCCGTAACATGCCGAGCCAGGAAGCAGATCCGACTATTCCGGCTAATCCGGTCGTTGTCGTTCAAGGAGTGGGACATCTCAGCCGCGAATTCATGCGCGAAGTCGGAAGTCTCTTCTGGTTTATGGTTCACACCCTGGACGAAACGGTGGAGCGGGTCCGGGAAGGCCGGGTCCCATTTCGCGCTGCGAGTTTCTTCGAGCACTGCGAGCGCGCTGGTGTCGGTTCGGTTCCGCTGGTCGGTCTCGTTTCGTTTTTTCTTGGCTTAACCATGGCTTTGTTGACGGGTTATCAATTGCAGCGCTTCGGCACGGAACGCCTCGTTCCCGGGTTGGTAGCAATTGCTTTTACCCGCGAGCTCGGGCCATTGATCACGGGCATCATGCTGGCTGCTCGGATCGGAGCCGCTTTCACTGCGGAATTGGGAACGATGAAGGTCTCCGAGGAAGTTGAAGCGATTGAGGCAATGGGGATCGGACCGTTACGATTCCTTGTCGGGCCGCGCATGCTCGCGCTTTTCTTCCTGATGCCCTGTCTTTCCACCATTTCGAACCTGGCGGCGATTTTCGCGAGTTGTCTCGTTTCGCGCGCGTATTTCAGCATCGCCTTCGTCTATTTTCTTGATCTGGTTCGTGACGCGCTTCTCATCCGTGATATTATCACCGGTGTTCTCAAAAGCTTTTTGTTCGGTTTACTAATTGGTGGGATCGCCTGCTATCGGGGTCTGTCTGTGAAGGGCGGCGCGGCCGGCGTTGGAACAGCCACCACCTCTAGCGTGGTCACCTCTATCGCCACCGTAATCGGGTTCGATACTCTATATAACATCGTTTACACCGTTTTCTTTCCGACATGACAAATTCATACGTTGCCGAACTGCGTGATGTAACGATGCAATTCGAAGACAAGCTCGTCCTCGACGATCTTTCGTTGAAGATTCAGCCGCAGGATCGTCTCGTTATCCTAGGTCAGAGCGGCAGTGGCAAAAGTACCATTCTCCGCCTTATTCTCGGCATTCTTTATCCAAATGCCGGTTCGGTCTTCTTCAAACAATTTGAGATTACCAGGCTGCAACGGAGAAAGCTGCAACGAATCCGGCGGCATATTGGAATGGTCTATCAATATTCCGCCTTGCTTAGTTCGCTCACAGTTCGCGATAACGTCGCCCTTCCGCTGGAGGAAACGACTGATAAAAGCCAGGATGAGATCGATACGATCGTACACGAAAAGTTGGAGCTGGTCGGGATGAAGGACGCCAGGAATTTGATGCCATCAGAGCTCAGCGGCGGGATGAGAAAACGGGTTAGTCTGGCGCGGGCCCTTGTGCTCGAGCCCGAGCTGATTCTTTTCGACGAGCCGGTTGCCGGACTGGACCCGGTAATGTCTTCGGTGATTGACGAACTAATTATTACCCTCAGCGAGAAGTCAAAGGTCACTTCGATCATCGTGACTCACGAAATGGTTAGCGCATTTCGCATCGCCACACGCATGGCTATGCTGTATCAGGGTAAGATTATCGAGGAAGGTAAACCCGAAAAATTAAAGCAATCGAAAAACCCGGTGGTTTCGCAATTCTTAAGCGGCAGCACCGAAGGTCCAATTCTCGATGAGATAAACCATGCAGATACGGCGTAACGAAGTTCTCACTGGATTATTAGTCGTTGCTACCCTCGCAGTTCTGACGGGAATTCTCGTGCTATTGGGAGCGCCGGGACTCTTCCGTCCGCTGACTACTTACAAAATATATTTTGATAATGCTGCCGGTATTAAACTGGGTGCACCGGTTTTGCTGGCTGGTCGCAAGATCGGGCAGGTCGCGAAGTTGTATTCCCCCGTTTCAAAGGAGGAAAGTCAACGCGCGGTGGACGTCGCAAAATCTCTGCGGGCGGCCGAGGCCAACGCCACTCCCGCACCCGAGAAGCCACCGCGCTATGAAGTTCGGATCGAAGTCCAGGTGGACCGCAGTGCGCAGCTTTATCGCGATTCCAGGGCGCGCATGATTACACTTGGGCTTCTCGGCGAAGTCGCGATTGACTTCACCGAAGGGACAGAGTCTTCCGGCCGCGCTAAATCCGGCGAAGTATTCGCGGGCGAACGTGTCCCGGACTTTAGCGAAGCCATCGCTCGAATGCTGGATATTATTGCGCCGGTCGCAACAGAAGCTACCGCTACTTTCAAACAACTCGAATTAACTGCGCAAAACCTCAGCCATATAACGGATGAAACCTCGGAACTGAATCTGGCCCTTGGTCAGTTCAAGAATCTGGGCGAACATCTTAATCAGCTGACTGGTCCGGACAGCGCCCTTTCCAGTTCACTGTCGAACTTGAATCAAATTACCACCGATTTGACCAAGAAGGACAACATCGCGGTAACTCTGCAAAACCTTCGCGCTTCTTCGGAAAAGTTGAAGTCAACTCTCACTTCACTCGGCCCTTCTCTTCAAGAAAGCGCGGACAACGTGAAAGACGCGACGGCGACGTTAAAATCGCAACCGTGGCGTCTGGTCTGGCCGAGCACAAAGAAGTATCCGGAAAAGGCCCAACCAGCAACTGCGGCGGGGCAAAACGTTAAGGCCGCCAAGTCGAGCCGATCTCCACGACCTAGTCCAACTCCGGCGCGTGGCGCTTCCCGGTAGCTAGAAAATACCTCAAAAATAGTTGCGAAATTAGTTTGCACATAATTGCCACACTGCTAGGAAAGTCGTCATGGACTTATCACTCAGGCAGTTGGAACAAGCGGTTTCTATTCGTCGCCAGATCGATAACCTCGAACGAAGGTTCGCCGGTTTAGTTGGTGGCGGACGCGCTACTACCAGCGCGGGGAGAAAAACTGGAGGCGGCCGACGCCGTCGCACCATGTCGGCAGCAACACGAGCCAAGATCGCGGCTGCTGCGCGGAGGCGCTGGGCCAGGGTTCGGGGTAGACGTAAAGGTGGAGGCGGCGGAAAGAAAACTCGCCGTCGCGGCCGTATGTCGGCCGCAGCGCGAAAGAAACTCAGCGATATGATGAAGGCACGGTGGGCCGCGCGCCGGAGAGCTGGAAAGTAAGTAACCGAAAGCAACAATTCAAAAGGACCGCGTAGTTCGGCTGCGCGGTCTTTTTATTTCTGCAAGGCGACACCATTCTTTTTCCGAGCCTGAACATTAAGGAAGCTCAGCACGGCTCTTTCATCATCACTGAAATCTGGAATTTCTTCAGCTTCATCAAGCTTGGTTTGTAACCCTTCGATTAAATTGCCCCTGAGGTACGATTCCACAATTGCCGGATGAACATAACATTTCCGACAAATGGTCGGCGTATTATGCAATAACTTTGCCGCTGCGCCGATGGCGTTCTTAACGTTCGCCTTCGCTTCCTTCTTGGTGGCAAACTTTTCTTGCGCGTTAAGTGCCATTGCCGTCAGAACCGTGCCCGCCCAAGTCCGGAAATCCTTGGCCGTGAAATCTTCGCCCGTTATTTCCCGAAGATAATCATTCACATCCTGCGAGGTGACGTCGCAAAGCTTGCCCTCATCGTCAAAATACTGAAACAGATCCTGGCCTGGCAGATCCTGTAGTTCGCGAATGATCTTCGCGATCCGGCGATCCATGAAATCTATTTCGTGTTCCTTGCCACCTTTGCCCCGGAACCGGAATCGCAACTTCGTTGCTCGCACCTTGACGTGGTGGTTCTTCATCGTGGTCAGACCAAAAGACTTGTTTTGTCTGGCGTACTCTTCGTTGCCAACACGAATGAAAGTGCGTTCCAGTAGTTGCACGACCGCTGCCAATACCTTTTCTCGTTTGAGTCCCGGTACCTTCAAATCGGCTTGAACCCGCCGCCGAATTTTTGGCACCGCCGCGGCAAAGGTCAAAATGCGGTCATATTTGTTCTCATCGCGAATGGCCCGCCAACGCTCATGATAACGATACTGCTTTCGGCCGCGATCATCGCGTCCGGTAGCTTGAATATGCCCATTAGGTAACGGACAGATCCAGACGTCGTGATAAGCCGGCGGAATGGCAAGCCGCCCAATTCGAAGTAAACGGGATTCGTCCTGGATCAATTTTCCTTCGGTATCAAAGTATTGAAAGGATTCACCGTTGCGTTTACGCGTGTAACCGGGGCGCATGTCGCTGACATAACGAAGCCCCGCTTCTTCCGCAGCATCAGCGGGATCAGTAACAATATCGGAACGCTTCCGAGTACCTTTCCTCACGTTGTCTAATCGGATGTAAGGGGGAAAAAGCGCGCACGCTGCCGCTATCTTGCAGCAACCCGATTAGGCGCCGTAACTCTTGCTGAACTTCTTGCGCGACTCGCCTTCGGCACCAGTCACCGGCGGTTCCGGTTCCTGATCGGCCGCTTCGCCAGCCGGAGTGGTCTCCGGGGCGCTCTTTTCTGGAGGAGCAGGGGAAGAACCTGTCCGGGCTACTTCTACATAAGCGAGCTGCAAGTTAGAAAGCGCGTTCCGCAGCACCGTTGATTCTTCGCTGGTTAAATTGCCACGCGTTTTTTCCTGAATCATTGCCAGTTGATCGATGAACATCTTGGCCACTTCTAGGTTCACTTCTCCTTTCCCAGTCTGCGGGTTTGGAATCTGGCCGAGAAAGAGAGCGGCATTCTGCGCCTGCATCAGGACGAATTCGATAAATCGTTGGGTCATTTCCCCCGGATTCGTGCTGGTTTGAACTTCGGCCATACTATTTAGATTTCGCGGTTGGGGGCTTTGCTGGCGGTCGCACAATCGCAAGGACGTACGGTTGTTTCGCGAAATACTTCGCCGTCACGCGCTTGATGTCGCCCAAGGTCACTGCATTCACTTTGGCTACCAACTCCTGGCTATGATTAAAGCCTAGTCCGTAAAGTTCGTCGAGCGCAGTCATGTAGGCAAAGACATCGCTGCTCTGATTCTGAATTTGTTGCTGGCCGATTAGTTTCTTCTTCGCCCGCGCCAGTTCAATCGGCGTCAGGCCTTCGCTGGATAGTTTGCGAATTTCATGCAGAAAGGCACTCTTGACCGACTCGATCTTTTCCGGATCGGTGCCGAGAAAGAAGGCAAACAGCCCAGGAGAAAGGGTTTGGATCTGCGATGCTCCGACATAATAGGCGAGGCCCATTTTCTCACGAATGCGAATAAAGAAGCGCGAGGCGAGATCGCTGCTCGCTTCGTCGATCAGCTCGAGAGCATAACGGTCCGGATTAAAAACATCGGTGCCGCGGAACCCTACGACTAGGACCGCCTGCGCTTTTTCGCGCTCGGCTTCTACCACCTTTGTTTCCGCCAAGTAAGGCGACGATGGCGGACTCTTTAACGCGAGTTCCCCTGGAGGCAGTGCGCCAAGTTTTTGCTCGAACAACTCCATCACGTGTTCGGCTTTTATGTTTCCGAACACCGCGATGACGCCATTCCGTGCCACAATGTAGCGATCCCGAAAGGCGCGAAGGTCTTTGGAATTCAGGCGCGCAACTGATTCAGGCGTGCCTTCCGATCGAAGCGCAAGCGGATGGTCCGGGAAAAGGGTTCGCTTGAGAAGATTGCGGGCAACTGCAGTCGGCTTTTCATCCTCGTCCTTGATCTTGGCCAATTGAATTTCTTTTTCGCGCGCCACTGCGCCAGGCAGCATCGTCGCGTTGAGCAAAACGTCAGCCAAAATATCTGTGCCGAGCGCGAGATCAGGTTGGGTGACATCGAGATTCACGACCAAACTGTTGTTACCACCTTCGGCTGTGATCTCGCCGCCCACTGCCTCCAGTTGATTCGCGATTTGCTCTGCTGTTCGCGTTTTGGTTCCCTTCAAAAGTGACTTGGCGACGAGACGGGTAATTCCGCTGGTTGCCTCGGTCTCGACCAACAAGCCACCGCGAAAGACCGCCGACACCGCAATTAGAGGCAGGCGCGCATCTTCTCGCACCAGCACACGCAATCCGTTGGACAACTCGAATTTTTGGATTTGCCCAATCACCGCCGGCACCGCGGTCTCGCTTTTCGATTTGAGCGATCCCTTGGGATTAAGAGAGACGATGCTGAGATTCTCGTCGGTCAGATATTGAACCGCGACCCGCTTGATATCATCGAGCGTTACCTTCTGAATCTTGTCGAGGTATTCGCGGCTGAAGTTGAGGTTACGAGTCAGAAACCAGTTGGTGCCGAGGTCGGTCGCCTGACCGCGCATAGTACGGAGAGAAGCTAGTTCCTGCGAAAGCACGATCTTCTTGCCCTTCGCTAATTCCTCAGCGCTGACGCCGTGACGCCGCACGTCCTCGATCATTTGCAAGATTAGGTTCTGGGTCGCCTCGCGATTCTGCGGATCCAGGATGGCATCGACCCCGAGAATTCCGGGATCGCCCGGGGTGTAGGAAAATGCCGAGATGGCAAAAGCCAGTCCCGATTCCTCACGGACTTTGCGATAGAGACGGGAGCTGTGGCCTTCACCCAGAATCACCGTTAGAAGATCAAGCGCGGGAACATCGGGATGAGCGATTTCGGGGACGTGCCAGGCCATGGCAAAATGAGTCAACTCCGTTGTGAACTCCTGATGCACTTCGCGCCGTCCAAGTTGGGGCGGCTCGGCCGGGATATAAATTGGAGGAAGTGATTTGGCGGGCCGGTCTTTGAAAAACTCTTCCACCTTTTCCCGGATTTCCGCCGCGCAAACGTCTCCCACGACAACAAAGGTGAGATTGTTTGGCACGTAGCGAGCCTTGTAGTATTCCCTCACCTGCTCGTGTGTTAGCTGATTGTAGATATCGGCTAGCCCGATCACCGGCAGCCGATACGGATGTCGTTGATAGGCGGTTCCGAAAAGAAGGTGTGTGACCATGCGACCCGGGTCATCCATTCCCATGGCAAACTCGCGTCGGATCACCTCTTGTTCCTTGGCGTATTCTTGCGCCGGCAACGTTGAGTTCATCATCGCGTCCGCCAGAATGTCGAGCGCGGTCAACGCCCCATCCTGTGGAACATCGATCCAAAAAACCGTGCGATCGAATGAAGTGTAGGCGTTGATGTAACCACCAACATCCTGAATTTTCTGCGCAATCTCATTAGTCGATCGCGTCTTCGTTCCCTTAAAGAGCATGTGCTCGAGAATGTGGGAAAGGCCGGCGCCAAGATGTTTATCCTCAGTGGTACTGCCGGCCGCGCACCACGCCTGCACGCTCGCCACCGGCGCACTCCGATCTTCCTGAACAATGATCGTTAGTCCGTTCGCCAGCGTCCAGCGTTGCGCAGTATTGGGTGGAAAACTGATGACCGGCGAGTCCATCTTGCTCATCGCCTTAAGATTTACGCGGTTATGCATGAAAGAGAAAAGGCCGCCGAAAACGCAAGCGGCTCAACCGGCCTTGGGTGCGGGAAGAGATAATTCCTTGCCGGTGGAAGGCGGCTCGGGCTGAAACGGTTTCACAAACGCATCGCGAAAATCATAGACCGCCTTGAAATCGTCCATCGAATCCTCATCCGTTTTCCCAAAAATCCCGGCCCCGATCAGATTGAATACCATGTGACCAATATCCTCGCAGCAGTTCACCCCCCAGTGAGAAAGAACACTCAGCGCCATCGGGCCAAATTCCCTGAGCGCGTACTGTCGAACGCCTTCCAGCAACTCCGGACCTGCGACATGCTTAATTGACGCACCCTTGAGTTTTTTCTGTTGTTTAGTCGTAAAATCGAGGGCGTCCCGCAGAAAAATGTAGGCCTCGCGCTGATAACGCGCATCGCTCGCTACAATCGAATCGAGCGCTTCGGTGAATCCAATCTTTTGCATATTAAATCCTGCGTCGGAGCGCGTCACGATAACGGGCAAGATTCACTCGAGCAAATCACGCGCCCGATTTATCACTGGAGCTGCGTTTCGAGAGCATCAAGATAAACGGAAAGGGCATCGCGCCGGCGTGGTATTGCATCGTTGTTGGCGGAAGCATGCAGGTAATCGCGGAAAGCGCCCGACGCGGTTTTCGCCTGCGTCGCCTCAAACCAGTTCATAAAATCATCCACCTCGCTCATGCGCACGGCAATCTTTTCGCGCAGTGCTTTGCTGTTGGCCAGGCGTTTCGCAACCCCATGGCTCTTCTTTCGCGTAACTGATTCCGCGGCCAGTTGGTAATCAACGACGATTGGTCGCAATAGCGGATGTGCACGAGTCGTCAACAGCATAAGACGCTCGCCCAATTTTTTTGCCGACACCGTATTAATATTCGGTCGGCTCGCCCGTACCGTCTCATCCAAAGTCAACGAATTCTTTTTCTCCCGATCCTGCGCAACCTTTGTCAGCAAACATTCGTCGAGCTGCTCCGAAGTTGCGGTAAAGGTAAGCAGCGCAAATCGCCGTTCGCTGGCTACCCGTGGGATGTTCTCGCGCCAGGTTTTTTCCATCGCGCCAGAATCGCGTCCGAGCCAAGGAAAATGCGATTGGAAGTCCGCGAAAATGTCGGCCGACGAATGAGGCAGATCGGCGATATAGCGCGCAAGCTGAACGCGACCATTGTCGTGCTCTAACAACATTCTCAATAGCGCGCTGGCACAAGCACAGTAAAGAGCGCGCGACGGAGTATCGAGCAGAGTGGGGTGTTGAGTCAGGAAGTCTTTCAAAGTTGGCGGATTTGTGGCCGCAGTGTCGAGACCATCAAATATCTCGGGACTCTCATTATCCAGCGCCAGAATTCCGTCGAGCAGCCAATCCGGCGGGGCGATGTAGGGCGTTCCAGCCGGCAGCGAAGGCAGCGACCGATAACTCATTTCCAGAAGAACCGCGCGCAATATTTCCCGTTGGAGGACTCCCGGTTGAGAGTCAGGTGTTACCAGAAGGTCGAGTTGAATTTTGAGCCCGGCGCCCGTTTGGCTGAAGTCGAGCAACACCGGGGGAATCTCGGGAACATTCGCCTGCGGCCGCTGGAGGTTGAGCAAAATAGGGACGCTCCATTGGTCCCGCACCTGCAGCAAAGTGAGCACTTTTGATTTCGTCCGTTCCGCTGCATCAGAAACGGCGCCGCGTAGAATCCTGCTTCTGCCGAAAATGATGAACTGCCTCGAAGGACTGACACTACGCTCGAGCGGTCCGGCGAGAAGAATGCTTGAAGACCAAAGCAGACCCAAACTCAACCATTTGACGACACGAATGACGACCGCAGCACAGGCATATAATACCGGTCCGGCTCGGACCCTGTGTTGCCGATGAGTACCTTGCCGCTTGATTGCGAACGGAATGTAACGGGAGGAAAGGTTCAACTTACGAGACACATTTGTTACCGCATTTAACTCCTCCATTAACAATTTATCCCTTAGGAGACGAATTAACCAGCACGCTTAAAGGCATTTCCGAAAATTACGGAAAAATTGAAGGATTTTTGTAGGGCGACCGTCTAATTTGTAAAGGACTTATGAAGGCAAAATTACTGATTCTTACAGCCATTGCCGCTCTGTGCGCAACGACGCCAGCGTTTGCCAAACATCGGGTTGTCCAAACACGAAACGGCCGGGCGGTTGTGGTCAACACTCATCGACACGATTCCCGGAGGAGCAGCGTTTTTTGGAACGTCGGAATAGGTTTCCCGTACGGAGGGTATTATGGCGGATACCCGTACTACGGCAGTTATTATTCGGGTTACCCCTATTACGGGAGCTCCTATTATGGCGGATACCCGTACGGATCCAGCTATTATCCATACGGTTATAACAACAACTACTACGGCTCCAGTTACCCGTACTCCTACAACCAGTATTCCAATCGGGATTACGATGCAGTAGTGATTCGCGTTCAGCGAGGGCTCGCCCGCGCTGGATATTACCGCGGTCCGATCGATGGTGTAATCGGTCCGCGAACTCGATATGCCATTCTGGCATACGAGCGCAACCATGGTCTGCCGGCTGAGGGAGTTATCGACAACCGTCTTCTCAGGACGATGGGGCTTGCGTAAGCCAAGACTAACAATTCAACTGGCATCTTAGATGCCTGGGAGGGCGCCGCGCTGTCGGCGCCCTAATTTTTGGGGACATGACAGCACGTGTGCCTTCATCTCCCTGCCCTGTGGCCGGCGCGAGATGAACGCTTCTAACGACCAGCCGGCTCGGCGTCCGTTTTATTGGTGATTTCGACCATTTTGTCGTGCAAGTGAATCGAACCGACCTTGTTCAGTAACTTGTGCTCGCGATCCATCGCCGCGACCGCGTCACTAAATAGAAATCCCGCGTACGCAAGCAGGACGGGATGAATCGGCATGCGTCCGATAGCTGCGCTTTTCGGCGTAGCTGTGATCTTGCCGTCCTTAACTTGAGCGTTGTAATCACCGGAAGTAAAGATTGAGTAGCCGAAAATCGATCGTTCCATTGTCACGCGACAATTCCCTTCGGTGAACTCAAGGATCGCCCGCTCAAACCCGAGTAGAGGATGTTCCAGTTTTTCCTTTTTGCGCTTCATGACGTTGCCGAGGTAAGTGTTAACGTCTTCCTCTGAGAATTGCATCGTCTGGGGCTGCCGGGATTCCGTCAGGGTCTCCAGTCTCAGGTTAATCTGGGGCGGTAGAGTCTCCGTTTTCACCGGCGGCGGCACATCGGGCGAGATTAACATCACCACGAGGGCCGCCGCCGCAAAGGCGGCGAGAAGGATCTTGGCAGTCTTAAAAAAGGCCAGTTGTGCCTTGATCCGACGCTGACTGAACATCCCTCGCATCCGCTTGTGTAACTCCTCGGCCGTTTCAATCTTGGCCGCCTTGCAATTAGCCAAAGCCGAACGATCTAACCGAGCGCCGCAATCATGGCAATAGATCCGCTCCGCCTCGTTCTCGCGCTGGCATTCCGGACATGTGAGTTGCGCAGTTGCTGTCTTCATTCGCTCTTTTTCTCCGGCTTCGTGGGCGTTGCTGCCCCTTCCCCTTTGGCCTCAGCTTTCGGCTTGTCCGAACCAGGCGTCTCCTTTTTTGCCGCTTCCCTATATGAGTTGCTTCGGTAATCGGTGCTGTAAAACCCAGATCCCTTGAAGATAATTCCGGCGCCGGTGCCGAGCAGTCGTTTCACCTTGCCGTGCCCCCACTTCGGCAGTCGACAACGTTCCTTCGGACATTCCCGAAACGGCTCGTCCCGCATCGACTGAAAAGCATCGAAATGTTGGCCGCACTTGGCGCACGCGTATTCGTAGGTTGGCATGGAAAGGTTTGGGAGTTGCAAAGTAGATGCGTTCAAAAGCAAAATTCAAGCCCGCGAAGAGGTCACCGCACCGATAACTTATGATACCTAACCCTCCGTCATTCCTTGACTTCAGACGCGCGATAAGGAACGTCCTGACCGATTGATGAAAAAGAGAAGCAAAGGGCCCGGTACAGGGCTGGTTTTGGCGGCGGTTTCCACCATCCTTCTTGGCGGTTGTGGAGAAGACGCGCGGTTTTCCACCCAGACCCAGTATCTGGGCGGCGTTTACGGCCCGGGACCAGTCTCCGCGGCGGCCCCGCAGGACAATGTCTCTTACTGGGATGGCGACGAAATGAACGGAAAACCGAGCGTGAAAATCAGTCTGGGCGAGCAGCGCGCCTATTTCTATAAAGGTGGGAAACTGGCCGGGATTTCACAGTTATCGACTGGGCGCGAGGGGTTAAATACGCCGATAGGAAAGTTCGCGATTCAGCAAAAAGACGTGAACCACGTATCGACCAAATACGGCGATTATGTCGATCCGGCTGACAATGTCGTAAAGCCAAACGTCGAGCTCGGCAAAGACCCAATGCCGCCCGGTTCCCATTTTAAGGGTGCGCCCATGCCTTTCTTCATGCGCATTCATGGTGGGGTGGGAATGCACGCGGGTTATTTACCCGGCTATCCGGCGTCGCACGGATGCATTCGGATGCCGGGATTCATGGCCGAGGAGTTTTTCAAATCGGTCGGCGTCGGCACGCCGGTAACGATCACGAATTAACTGAGTAGCACAACCAGTTCAACTCCGACCTGCGCTACGCTGCGTTGAAGTTGACGCGCTTTTCGGCGACAACTTCTAGTGGAAAAAGGGGATTTCCTCAAGCTTGCCGCAGCGGCCGAACCGATTGAGCGCAAACTGAGCCAGATCGCGACAGCGGATTTTCCGGTCCGTTTCAACCATGTCATCGAAAGCGCACATTCCTTCCTTGTCGCGACCATCGCGAGCACGTGGCATCGGAATTCCGCAATTTGGGTTATCTGCCCGACGGTGCGTAAGCAGGAACTTTTTTTCGAAAGCGTCGCCAATTGGAATTCCAATGCCGCGTTCTTGCCGGAAGCGGAGTTCGCGGCGGTCGAAAATATTTTGCCCGATCCCGAGATCGCAGCAGAACGACTGGCGCTATTGTCCCAAATTGAAAAAGGAAGTGCCTCCGAACTGATCGTCACAACTCGGGCGGCGTTAGATCAGCCGGCGCCGAAGCGCGGCAGATTGCGTTCCGCATCTCTCGAACTTCGGCGCGGAGCGAGTTTGGAAATGGCGGACCTGCTAAACGCACTGTCGAGGGCAGGCTATGAGCGCATAGTCCAGGTCACCACCCGCGGCCAATTCGCGGTCCGTGGCGGTATTGTGGACATTTTCTCATGGCAAACAACGCTTCCATTCCGGATTGAATTCTTCGGGGACGAAATTGAATCGCTGCGCGAATTCGACCTCGACACGCAGACGTCGGTAGGCAGACGCGAGGAAGCCAGTATCCTGCTGGGCGCAGCTGACGACACGAGCGGTTACGTTCGAGACTACATTGCTGATGATGCGCTGGTGCTTGAACTCGATCCAGTGTTGGAACGCGGAGCTCCTGCGACGCCGGAAACACTAGGCCGGACCGGACCGGGAAATCTTATCCCTCCATTCCACATTCAAATAAGCGAAGCCTGGGATAGCGCTTCGCCCGACGCTCCCGAAGAGGATTTCTCAGGCGCATTCATCGAATGCGACATCGGGGAATTTGCGGTCGGCGATTTCATGCTCGCAGAAACGAAACGCGCACGATTTATCGCGCGCCTGAAACAGTGGCGCGACGAACACGCAACCGTCGCAATCTACTTTCAAACTGAGGGTGAGATCGAACGTTTCCGCGAGATCATTCCATCCGATGCCCTCTCCAATATCAATCTGCTCGAAGGAACACTAAGCCGCGGATTTTGTTTTCCGGCGGGGAATCTCGTCATCCTTTCCGCCAACGAATTGTTGGGCCGCTTCCCAATTCACGGTCGCCGACAACTTCGCCGGGCAGAGCGACGCAATCGCGCGCAGATTGATTTCAGCGAACTCAATGAAGGCGAGCTCGTAGTTCATCTCGAGCACGGGATCGGCCGGTTCCTTGGCCTGATCGAAATGCCGAGCGCAACCGTTGTAGGACAACATCATTACCCGCCGGACGAGAAATTGACCAGCGAAGCGCTTGCCCTGCAAAAACAAAAAAGCGCCCAGGAAGTTCTCGCCCTCGAATTCGCTGACGAAGCGAAACTCTACGTCCCGTTAGAGCAGGCGTACCTGGTTTCACGTTACGTCGGTGTTGGAAAGAAATCCCCGCCCCTTAGTTCATTGGCCGATGCGAAATGGGCACGAGCGAAGAAAAACGCTACTGCCTCCATTTTTGATTACGCCGGGAAAATGCTGGCGTTGCAAGCGGAGCGGCAGACCCACCCGGGCCATGCCTTTGGGGCCGACACCAAATGGCAGGCGGAATTCGAGCATTCTTTTCCGTATCGTGAAACGCCCGATCAGCTAACCGCCATTATCGATACCAAGGGCGACATGGAACGGCCGCAGCCAATGGACCGTCTGATTTGTGGTGACGTTGGCTTCGGCAAAACTGAAGTTGCAATCCGAGGCGCCTTTAAAGCGGTGATGGACGGGAAACAAGTGGCGGTTCTCGCGCCGACGACTGTGCTAGCTCAGCAACATTTCGAAACTTTTCGGCAGCGAATGCTCGATTATCCGATCCGGATCGAGATGCTGAGCCGGTTCCGATCGACCGGCGAGCAAAAGAAAGTTTTGCAATTATTGCGCGAGGGCGGGGTCGACATTGTCATCGGGACGCACCGCCTCATTTCGGGCGACGTCGCTTTCAAAGATCTCGGCCTGGTGGTGATCGACGAAGAACAACGCTTTGGGGTCCTGCACAAGGAGAAGTTCAAGGAACCGTTCAAACTGGTCGATGTTCTCACTCTTTCGGCCACTCCGATCCCGCGCACTCTCTATCTCTCGTTAGTTGGTGTGAAAGATATGTCGACAATCGAAACGCCACCGCAAAACCGGCTTCCGGTCGAAACGGTGGTTTGCGGTTACGATGAACGGATCATTCGCGACGCGATCAATCGTGAACTGGAACGCCAGGGCCAGGTTTTTTTCCTGCACAATCGGGTGCAAACAATCGAAAAGATCCGCGACCGCATCGCCGATCTTTGCCCAAATGCGCGGGTGGAATTTGGCCACGGTCAGATGGATTCCGATGAACTGGAAGCGGTGATGCATCGTTTTGTCGGCGGAAAAATCGACGTTTTGGTCTGCACCACCATCATCGAAAGCGGCCTGGATATTCCAAATGCCAACACCATTATCATTGATCGCGCGGATCGTTTCGGTCTGGCGGACCTTTATCAACTGCGCGGTCGCGTTGGGCGCGCCGAGCACAAGGCTTATGCATACCTCTTACTGCCGCGCGAACTGATAATGGTGGGTGCCGCGCGCAAACGAATAAGCGCGATCAAGCAATATAGTTCGCTCGGCGCTGGATTTCGAGTGGCGATGCGAGACCTCGAAATCCGTGGCGCGGGCAGCATACTCGGCACCGCCCAAAGCGGCCACATCATGGCGGTAGGATTCGATTTATATTGTCAATTGCTCAAGCAGGCTGTCGCCCAGATTAAAGGACAAAAAGCGCGTTGGCGCCTCGAAGTGGATCTACGGCTCGATTTCGTTGCTACCAACGAAGCCGAGTTTGTCCGTGGGGCCGACCGCGTCTCCGCTTTTCTCCCTCGCAGCTACGTCAGTGATACGACTTTACGGATCCAGGCTTATCGACGCATCGCCGAAATCACGACTGCCGAACAATTAGAACGGTTAATCAAGGAATGGCGAGATCGCTTTGGCCCGCTTCCCGAAGCGGTGGAAAATCTCATCACCTTTACCCGGATCAAACTCGGCGCCGCCGGAAAGAAGATTACCCGAGTGGAAACGCGTGAGGACAAACTGATGTTGACACGACGCGGAGATTTCATACTTATAGCGGGCAAGTTCCCTCGTTTAGTAGCTCCAGAAATCGGAAAGCGGTTGCCGGAGATCCTCGAGCTGCTTCGCAAACTCTGAAAAATATGGTTCGTCCCCTGGTATTTGTCCTGGCAACGGCAGCATTGCTGTCAGTGTCACCGTTCTGTCGCGCAGCATTGGCCGCCGAATTCGAAGTCATTGATGGCATCGCTGCCGTCGTTAATAATGATGTCATCACCTATTCCGAGGTGCGGGGCGTGTCCGCCCCACAGGAAAGGCTGCTGCGTGACCAGTACCGAGGCGAGGAGTTGGCCAACAAAATCAAGGAGGCGCGCAACGAAGCCCTCAAAGATTTGATCGACCGCCAGCTCATCGTTCAGGCGTTCAAAAAAGAAGGCTACCAGATTCCCGACCACTACCTCGACCAGCGGGTGCAGGAAATTATTCGCGAGAACTTTAACGGCGATCGCAACACCTTTATCAAAACGCTGCAGGCCCAGACTTTTACTCTTGGTGAATTTCGGAAGCTCGAGACTGAAAAAATGATTGTGGCGGCAATGCGTCACAAAAATGTGGAAGTTAACACCATGGTTTCGCCTAACAAGATACAGGATTACTATCGCAAACATGTCGCTGAATTCACCAGCAAGGAACAAGTTAAATTGCGCATGATAATGATCTCGGCGGGCACTTCCGACCGGGCTGGGCAGAAAGCAATGGCAGAAGAGATTCTGGGCAAGCTCGTCAACGGCGCCGAATTCGATCGGATGGCGCAGATTTATTCCGAAGACAGCACGCGGGATCTTGGCGGCGACTGGGGTTGGGTTGACCGCGGCACGCTGACCGCCCCGCTCGAGAAAGTCGCGTTCAGCTTACGAGTCGGTAAAGTCAGCAACATCGTCGAGGTCAGCGGCAACTATTACATTCTCAAAGTCGAAGGTCGACGCGGCGGCGTTACCCGACCTTTTGCCGAGGTTCGCGATGAAATTGAGAAAAAACTCACCAGCGAAGAAGCACAGGCGATGCAGGAACGCTGGCTCGCCAGTCTGCGCCAGAAAGCCTACATTAAGATGTATTGAAGTGTCCTAGGATTCCGAGGCGTCGTGCTAGCCTGATGCCCATTGGGTATTCGATGTTTCGGGGTTCTGTGTTTCCGATTCACGTGGGATTACAGGTCCTGATAAGAACTCCTTAACGAACCGTACGGTTGCGCACGACCGGAACCTCCAAGAAAGTGCACGATGCCTCTTCGCGTCGGAATCACCCTGGGCGATCCGGCCGGAGTCGGCCCGGAAATTATCAGGGCCGCCCTCGCTTCTGAAAAACTGCCGCGTGACGTCGATTGGAAGGTGATCGGCGATGCCAGAAATGCGGTCGCCGGGACTCCGACAGCCGATTCGGCTCGGATAGCGCTCGCGGCGATGGAAGAAGCCGTGCCTCTGGCAATTTCCGGTGAAATCGACGCCATCGTGACCGGCCCGATCCACAAGGCGCGAATGGCCGAAGTCGGATTCGCGTTTCCCGGTCAGACTGAATTCTTCGCCGCGCGTTCCGGGACAATAAACTACGCCATGCTTCTCACCGGAGGCATGATTACCGTCGCGCTCGTTACCACTCACGTTCCCTTTCGCGACATTCCCGCACTGCTAAAAACATCTGAAATCGTCCGGGTCGGCAAGTTGCTCGACAATTTTCTCCGCCGTCGTGGAATCGTACGGCCCCGCATCGCCGTGGCGGGCTTGAATCCGCACGCCGGCGAATCCGGAAAGCTCGGCCGGGAAGAAGTCGACATCATCACTCCCGCCATTGACGAGCTAAACCATGAACCATCAACCACTAGCTACCAACCATCGCATTTCGACGGTCCCGTCTCTCCCGACACACTCTTCTTTCATCTCGCCAACGGCAAATGGGACTCCGCTCTCTGCATGTATCATGATCAAGGTTTAATTCCTTTAAAGCTTCATGCCTTTCACTCCGGCGTGA
Organism: Verrucomicrobiota bacterium; assembly: GCA_003219175.1. Lineage (GTDB taxonomy): Bacteria > Verrucomicrobiota > Verrucomicrobiia > Chthoniobacterales > UBA10450 > AV69. Next base: position 38,254 of record QHPU01000045.1, read on the forward strand.
ACGTCACCCTCGGCTTACCTTTTCCCCGCACCAGTCCCGATCACGGCACCGCTTTCGATATCGCCGGCAAAGGCATCGCCAGTCCCGATAGCATGATTGCCGCGATCAACGTCGCGGTGGAACTCGCGAAAACGAAACATAGAATGACTTGAAAATTTCTCATCTCGCCCTGCTCTTCTCAGTTCTCCTAGTCTTGATCTGGTCCAGCGTCGAGCCACACGATCGTCTTACTTGGTGGCTTGAAGTATTCCCGGCGCTGGCTGCGCTGGTGATCTTATTTGCGACTTATCGACGGTTTGAATTCACAACCTTAACCTACGCTTTGATTGTACTGCATATGTGCGTATTATTTGTGGGTGGATACTATACCTACGCGCGTGTCCCACCGTTCGATTGGCTAAAGCCGATCTTTGGCTGGCACCGCAACCACTACGATCGCCTTGGCCACGTCATGCAAGGCCTCGTGCCTGCCATGGTCGCTCGCGAAATCTTTGTTCGGTTGCAAATCCTGAACAGAAAACGCTGGCAACCCTTCCTCGTCGTTTGCGTTTGTCTGGCCATCAGCGCCTTCTATGAGCTGATCGAATGGTGGACGGCCTTGGTCAGTGGCGATTCTGCAGTTAGTTTTCTCGGAACGCAAGGCGACCCCTGGGATACACAGGAGGATATGTTTTGCGCCCTGCTCAGCGCCATTGCCGCCGTCGCTCTGTTGTCGCGAGTCCAGGATCGCGCGATCAATCGTCTGCGTGCTCAAAATACTTAGCCACTGATGCCCACGAACGACACGAAAATACCCGTAGCACCGGCAGCTCGCCTGTGGGGCCAATGCGAATGAACCTGACCAAATACGTCAGCGTTTTTAATATCGGGTTGCAGAACACCTTCGTTTATCGCTGGAACTACTTTTTGCGTGCCCTTTTTGGCCTGATTCCACTTGCCGGCACCGTCTTTCTCTGGCGCGCGATTTTTCAAGAACCAGGCGGCAAGGGTTTTGGTGGCTACGATTACGGCTCGATGATCTACTATTATTTACTAACGATCCTTGTATCGAATCTTGTCACGCCCACCGAAGACGACTGGCAAATCGCCGCGGATATCCGTGAAGGCCAGATCAACTCATTTCTTACCAAGCCCCTGAACTATCTCGGCTATCGCACCGGCATCTTTCTGGCCGGCCGGTTGGTTTACACCGCGGTCACGATTATCCCGATTGCGCTAATCTTCTTTTACTTTCGCGACTACATCAGACTGCCGTCGGATGTCGCCACTTACCTTTTATCGATCAGTTCGCTAATCATGGCGGCGTTCATTCAATTCTTTATCACCTACTCGCTGGCAATGATGGCGTTCTGGATTCTCGAAATCTCGACCATTGTTTTCATCGTCTACTCCTTCGAGTACTTCCTCGGGGGTCAGATGTTTCCTGTCGACATCATGCCCGTTGGCGTGCAAGCCGTCTTGAAATGGCTGCCCTTCTACTACGAACTATTCTGCCCGATCGCGATCTTTCTCGGCCGCCTCCAAGGCGCGAAACTAATTCAAGCTTTAGCAATTCAGGCGTGCTGGCTCCTTCTCACCTGGGCAGTCGCCCAGTTCATGTGGAAACGCGGCCTTGGCCATTATCAGGCCGTTGGCGGGTGAAATCTAGTCGCGAGTCGCAGGCAACCCCGCGGCTTTCCAAGCTTTGAAGCCGCCGGCCATCGATTTGACGTTTTTGTAGCCCATGCGTTGCAAGCTTTCCGCGGCCAACGCTGAGCGGCCGCCGCCGCCGCAGTGAGTGATGATTGGTCTGGAAAGATCGGGAGCGGCTTCTTCGATCTCCAATTCGACTGTGCCGCGACTGAAATTTTTGGCGCCGGGAATGTGACCTTCCTGCCATTCATCGGGGTCGCGCACGTCGATGAGCAGGGCGTCGCCGCGTTTCAATGCGGCGGCGGTTTCTAGTGGCGAAATCTCCTGAATGTTTTTCTTCGCGTCAGCCACCAGTTTTTCGAATCGAGTGTGCTCTGCCATCAGACTTAATTGTATCCGCAGATTTCGCAGATTTCCGCAGATTTCTTATGGGACGGGTCCTATTCATAGCGCAACGCTTCGATCGGGTCGAGGGCTGCTGCTTTGCGCGCAGGATAAAAGCCGAAGAAGATGCCGACAGCGGCGCTAAAGAGGAAGGAGACAATAATCGAACTCAGTGAGATGAGAGTCGGCCAATTCTGGTAGACCGATAAAACTTTTGAGGCACCGACACCAAATGCGATCCCGATTATTCCGCCAACAGAACTAAGCGCGACGGCTTCAATCAAAAATTGTGAGAGAATATCGCGCCCATGCGCGCCGACGGCGAGACGCACACCAATCTCGCGTGTCCGCTCCGTTACACTCACCAGCATGATGTTCATGATTCCGATACCGCCAACAATGAGCGAAACGCCGGCGATTGCCCCTAATAACACCGTCATTGTCTTTGACTGCGCGGTTGCCATATCCGCAATCTCCTGTTGGCCGCGCACGGTGAAGTCATCATCCTTGCCCGCGCGAATATTGTGACGCTGTCGCAGCAGAGAAATAATCTGCTGCTGCGCCGCCGGCAGTGAGCGCGCATCCCCGACCTGAACGTTGATGCTGCGCAGAGTCGTGCCACCGATGACCCGTTTCATGGCGCTGGTGTAAGGCATGATTACGACGTCGTCCTGGTCAGACCCTTGTGCGCTTAATCCTTTCGGGGTTAACACGCCAGTAACGACAAACGGCACGTTTTTGATCCGTAAAACCTGCCCAACCGGATTATCGTTGCCGAAAACCTGGGTCGCCGTGGTGCGACCAATAACGCAAACCTTGTTGGCGCTACGAACATCCTGGGGCGTGAACGACGCGCCGTCGGCAAGTTGCCATTGGCGAATATCAAGGTAATCGGCGGATTCGCCCAACACCTGGGTAAGCCAATTCTGATTACCGGCGGCTACCTGAGTAGTGGAACGAATCTCTTCGCTTACTGCGATGACGCCCGGAACTTCGCGGCGAATTGCCTCCGCATCTTCGATCTTCAATGTTCCGGCGTTGCCCCAGCCGGTGCGAATCCCACTGGAAGTTGTGCTTCCCGAAAAAATCAAAATCACATTTTCTCCAAGACTCGCGATCTGGGCTTCCACTTGCGCCTTGGCTCCATTGCCAATGCCGACCATCGCAATCACGGCCGCAACTCCGATGATGATTCCGAGAGCCGTTAAAAAGGAGCGTAGTTTGTTTCGGCGCAAAGCGCGGAACGCAACGTTGACCGTGGATCCGATCCTCATGTTTCCCTGCTGGGGCGATCTGTGACCGCCGCTACAGAATCTAGCTCAGGCGTGCTCATCGGTCCTCTTTCGAAGCTCAGTGGTCGCCTTCCGCCGCTCGCTTACGACCAAATCGTTTAATACCATGCCATCCCTCATGACAACATTGCGTTTGGCGTAGGTTGCGATATCCGGCTCGTGCGTCACCATGACCACGGTAATGCCGCGATCATTGAGTTGCTGAAAAGCTCCCATGATCTCGATACTGGTACCGCTATCGAGATTTCCCGTGGGCTCATCGGCCAGAATTACTTCCGGGCTGTTGATCAGGGCGCGTGCAATGGCAACACGCTGTTGCTGACCGCCAGAAAGCTCGCTCGGATAATGTTCTTCGCGCCCACTCAATCCGACCGAAGCCAGAACAGCGTCGGCTTTGGCGCGCAATTCTGCGTTGGTCAAACGATGCGGACCATAAAGCAGCGGTAATTCCACGTTTTCACGCGCCGATGTGCGGGGCAGGAGATTGAAATTCTGGAAGACGAATCCGATTTTCGAATTGCGAATATCGGCGAGTTTGTCGCGATCTAATTTGGAAACGTCAGCTGCATCGAGAAAATATTGACCGGTGGTCGGGCGATCGAGGCACCCCAGAATATTCATGAGCGTCGATTTGCCGGAGCCGCTTGCACCCATCAGCGCCACGAACTCACCACCCTCAATTTCGAGTGAGACGCCACGCACCGCCCGTACTTCCATTTCACCAGTGCGATACGTCTTGTGAACATCGACCAGCTTAACTACGGTGCCGTTGTTCATAAAGACGAAGGGACGTGCTTCTGCACGTCCCAAAATTTGGAATGACACTGAGGTCGTCCCTCCATTGTGCAAAGAACGCTCATGGGAATCGCCGCGATGGACCGAATGGATTGGTTGCCGGTGAAGATGATGTTGCCGAGGTCAGTCCTGCTGTAATAACGCCATCCCCCTCCTTCAAACCTTCAAGGACCTCGGTAACCACCCCGTCGCTAATTCCAGTTTTGATCATCACGGGTTCCGGTTTATTCCCGGATAAGACGTAAACGGTTCGCTCGTTTTTTCGTTCGCGTCCGGCGCCAGCACGCCCTCCCGGCGGAGGAGTTCCTTTGGCCTGAGGCGGAGTCGCTGCTCCGTCGGCGGGCCGATAACGCAGCGCCGCATTCTTGATCTGCAAGACGTCATCCTTATGCGCGATCATAATTGAGACGTTCGCAGTCATTCCGGGTTTCAGTTTCAAATCCGCATTGTTAACGCCGATAACGGTGTCGTAGGTCACCACATTCTGCACTGTGATTGGTGCATTCCGGACCTGCACAACCTTTCCGTGAAACGTGCGCGCCGGGAAAGCGTCGACGCTAAAATCGATCTGTTGATCCACCGCAACTACGCCGACGTCCGCCTCGGCCACGTTGGCGTCGATCTGCATCTTCGTCAGATCATTTGCGATGGTAAAAATTACCGGCGCCTGCAAGCTGGCTGCCACGGTTTGGCCGACATCGACACTACGGGAAATGACTTCGCCATCGACTGGCGATGTGATGGTACAATGATCGAGATCCGCTTTCGCCTTGTCGAGCGCGCCTTGTTTGATTTTAAGATTTGCTTCGGCCTGATGCAGATTAGCCATCGCCTGATCGAGATCTTGTTGCGAGGAATTTTGTTTCGCGACCAACGCCTGTGTCCGAACAGCATTGATTTTCGCCAACTCAAGTGCCGCCTGCGCGCTCGCCAAATCACCCTCGGCCTGGGTGACTGTCGCCTTAAATAATGCCGGGTCGATCTGCGCCACCACGTCACCCGCTTTTACCTTCGAATTAAAATCGACGAACAGTTTTTGAATGTTGCCGGAAACCTGACTTCCCACTTGCACATTCACCACCGGATTTAGCGTGCCCGTTGCTGTGACGGCCTGCGTGATCGGCCCACGCGTCACCGCGGCCGTTTGAAATTGGATCGCGCGCGAGTTGTCGCAGCGGCGGAAAAAAAACGCCGCGACAATAAGCAGAATAATTCCAACGACTACGACTTTGCGATTCATGAGGTGCCCGCACCTCCGGAACCGTCGGATTTGGGCTGGATGTTCCAACAACGATTGGGAGACCCCTCCTTCTGTCCGGGATAACAGCGAAGAGCCCGGATATTATTGGCCCGATCGCATATAAGCATATGTTAATGACAACCAAAACACGTGCGCCGTTACATCGAAATTTACCGTATCATGCTGCGCAACTCGCTCATTCGCGAGATGAGTTTCAAGGCCAACTTTCTTCTCTGGATGGTAGTCGAAGTGCTTTGGTTCCTCGGGCAGATCGTTTTTTTCAGTATCATTTTTGGCTCGGTCAATCACATCGGTGATTGGTCGAAATGGGAAGTCGTGCTGCTCGTCGGCACGCACCAGATTATCGCGCAACTCTTTCAAGCATTCTTTTTCGTCAACGTTGCCAATGTCCCAGAACTGGTGCGCACCGGGAAACTGGACTCTCTCCTGGTCCTTCCGATCGATAGCCAGTTCGCCGTTTCAACGAAACAATTCGGTCTCGACAGCGTAGTCAACGCCGTGCTCGGCGGGGTCGTGGTTGTGATTTCGCTGACCCGTCTCGGAGTGATGCCGCATCCAATTCACATTCTGTTCTATCTGGTCGCGATCGGATTTGGAATTGCGATCCATTATTCCATCATGTTGAACCTGGCGGCCGTAAGCTTCTGGATCGTGCGGGCCCAGGGACTGGTTTACGGTTATTTCAACTTCCTCAACATCGCCCGCTATCCGGACGTGATTTATCCTCGCCTCTTCCGGCTGATCTTTAGCTGGATCATCCCGGTGGTAATTGTCGCCAATATTCCAGCGCGGGTCTTGATCAAGTCGCTCGGGCAGCCGCTGCCATTAATGCTGCAGATGATTGCGGCGTCATTGATCATCTTCTGGTCGTCACGCGTTTTTTGGCGATTCGCGCTTCAGCGCTATTCCAGCGCAAGTTCCTAGGCGAAAAGGCTTTTGCCGGGCCCTAAATCTTCCCTTGCACCACGGTAGATTTGTTCTTAATTATGCGCTCTCCTCGCGCCGCCAACGCGTCGCGAGATTTGATTTTTATGGCCAAGTTGAAGAAAAAAGCCACCCCTTCCAAGGCAAAAAAATCCGCCGCCCGCAAGCCTGCCAGGCCCGCGAAGAAGGCAGTAAAACACCCGTCGACCAACAGGGCGAAACCGAAAAGTGTCCGAGCGAAAGCAAGGCGCGAACGCGCCTCGGAGTCAGCCGCCGAAATTTTCCGCGACAACCACAAACCGCGGCGACTTGACGCTTTCACCAAAGCGCAAAAGGAGAAGTTGCTGCAATTGCGCGATGCTATGGTCGATTCCATGGCTGGTGTCGCGCAAGACACATTGCGTTCGCGTGCAGAAGGAAGCGAGGCCTCTGCTTTCGGGATGCATCAGGCCGACGCCGGATCGGACGCGTACGATCGCGATTTCGCGCTCAGTCTGCTTTCACAGGAACAGGACGCGCTTTACGAGATTGATCAGGCTCTCAAGCGAATCGAGCTGGGCACCTATGGCATCTGCGAAATGTCGGGTAAACCGATTCCGCGGGCGCGTTTGGAAGCAATTCCATTTGCTCGGTTCACCGTCGAATGTCAGTCGCAATTGGAGAAACAGAATAAAGCTTCGCGTGTCCGGCAATCGGTCACCTCACTTTTCGGTTTAACCGAAGAAGAAGCGCCTGAGACCGAGGAAGAAGAACAGCCGGCGCCGACGGCGGAAAAGGAATAACATTTCCATATCAAACTATGGCGCAGGAAATCATCACCCTAGAATGCACCGAGGCTAAAGCGTTGGGTAAACCGCCTTCGCGCTACATGTCGACCCGGAACAAGAAGAGCCCACGGACGCCCAATCGGTTGGAAAAGAAAAAATACAATCCGTTTTTGAAAAAACATACCTTGCACCGGGAGGTCCGCTAATCTGATGCAACCGAAGACCGCCAAACGCCGCTCCGCTTTCCGGCGCGCCAATCGCAGCATGCCGCGGCGTCGGATCGATATCGCCACTGAAGCAATCGATTACAAGAATCCCGATCTACTGAAAAAATTCGTGACCGAGAGTGGCAAGATTCTGCCGCGTCGTGTCACTGGCATGCCGGCGCACATGCACCGCAAGATCACGCGCGAAATCAAACGCAGCCGTTCCGTGCTGCTGATGAAGTAGCTGGTTCGGACGGCGCCGGAAATCCAAGGAACGGCTGTTTCCAAAGCGCCGTTTAGTTTAGTAAGTCGACGGATGGAAGTCACCGCCCGTTAAAGATCGGCCGGCAGTCAGGGCTCCTTGAGACGCCAAGGCCTTTCGCAGAAACGCCTACGATTGATTTAACACCTCCGCGATCCGTTCTATCTCCGCGAAAGTGTTGTAAAAATGCGGACTCACCCGAATCCAGCCGCGATTCGAGCGGTCGATTCGCAACGAAACAACGACGTCGTTTTTCGCGAGTGCGCCGACTAATTTTTCAGAGGCGACGCGACGCGGACGAAAGGTCAGGAAGCTGGCGTGATCCGAGCTTCCGTCTGGACTAAGGAATTCAAAATCTGCCGGATCAAGTTCGCTTTTCAGAGTTGCAATCAACGACAAAATCCGATCCGAAATTTTCGAAAGCCCGACGTCTTTTAGGAGGGCAATAGCTCCCTGCATTACATTCCATCCGCCGACCATCATCGGTCGCAGCAATTCATGTCGGCTTTTCTTAATGAAAAGGATCCCGGCACCCGAGGGTCCGAGCATCCACTTCTGTGCACCGGCGCTGAGAAAATCGACGTTCCTTAGCGGGATGGAAAACGCACCAACGGTTTGAATCCCATCGACCGAAAATAAGATGCCGCATTCGGCGCACATTTTGCCAATTGTCTCAACGTCAATTCGGTATCCGCTGGCGTTATTCGCACTGGCGAGTGCGACCAAGCGCGTTCGTTTCGTAAGCGCGCGCTCCACAATCTCCGGAGTAATCTCGCCGAGTCGTTCCGTTTGAAGTAACACCGGGGCAACCCCTTTTCGCTCGAGGCCCAGCCACGGATAAACGTCAGCAGGATAATCATCCAGATAACAAACAACCTCATCCCCCACCTTCCAGTCCAAGCCGTTCGCCACCGCGTTCAGACCGCTCGAAGTCGGTCCGCTAAGGGAAATTTCCTCCGTCTCAGCTCCCAGAAAATCCGCGAGCAACCGACGAGTGTCGGCGATGAAACCAAGTGCTCTCTCGAACTGTTTCTCGTTGGTGGAAGCGTCCTCAATCGCATCACGCATCGCCTCAGCTACGCGACGCGGCAACGGCGCATCGGCAGCATGCGCGCAATAAATTTTCCGCGCGCAAATCGGGAATTCGCGCTGGCGAAAGTCCTCGTTCGTATCCAACTCGGCGATCACGTCTTTTTGCGCGTGCGTTCGCCTTGCTCGATCAATTTCCAAAACTCTCGCCTTTCCTTCAGTTGTTCGTCCTCCCCCGTCGGTAGCTTGGAGCGGAAGAGAAAATCGCGCAGCGTGTTTTTGTGAAGGACCCGATGCACGGTGATGCCTTCCGGCGTCTTTTCGAAATAGATGCGATAATCTTTGGCGCGATAGCGATAAAGTTTTTTTCCGTCCCGCTCGAGCAATCCAAACCTGCTGCTGTCGAGATTCTCCAGATCCTCGGGCAAAATCTGAAATTCAGCGAGAAGATCGAGCTGCAATGTTTTTGGCAGGGCCGACATCTCCGCCGCGCTCAGCTGGTTGAAAATGATTTGGAACATTTGCTTTCGCAGAAGATTACAGACGTTAATCGTTAAATTGTTAAATCGGATGAAGCCGTGCCGGATCTCATCACCTGCTTTACCTTTCTAACAATTTAACGCTTTTAACTCTTGTAACGTATGTCACACATAAATCCGTCGCACGCGCGAGCCAATTCGCGTCATGATTTCCCATGTGATGGTATGAGCGCGATCGGCCAATTCGGTGCAGCTAACCTCTTTGTCGCCCTGCCGACCCATCAACACCACTTCATCGCCCACCGCCGCCGCAGGCAGATTCGAAACGTCGATCATCATCAGATCCATCGTTACCCGACCCAGGAGCGGACAGCGTTGACCGCGAACCAATACTGAGGTTCCCCGATTGGAGAGGTGACGCGGGTAACCATCGGCGTAACCACAGGAAAGAGTGGCCACACGCATTTTTGTCGGAGTGATAAAAGTGCGACCGTAGCTGATGCCGTGTCCGGCCGGCATGTCGCGGATAAGGGCGATCTGAGCCTTCCACGTCATTACGGGATGCAAGACGCTTTGAAATTCCGGCAATGACGAAACGCCATAGATCAACATTCCGGGCCGTACGATTTCGAACGGCTCCTCGGCGAAGGCGAGCACACCCGCAGTTTGAAGCACATGCGCTTTGTAATCACCGGGAACCTCGGCTCGTAATTGTCGGATTAATCTGGCGAAGCTGTCCAATTGTCCGCGTGTGAATTCTTCGTCCTGGTCAGACACCGTGAGATGGGTCGAAACGCTGTGAATTTCGATATTCGAGAGGGCGTCGACTTGCTTGAAAACGGCGACTGCCTCCTTCTCTAACACGCCCATCCGCCCCATGCCTGTGTCGACTTTGAAGATGATCGGAACTCTCCGCCCGCGGGCGACGCGATCGAAATGCTGTGCCTCCTCCACGGTTGAAACCGAAGGGATGAATGCGCGCTCCGCGATCGCCGGTCGTTCTTCGGGCAGGGCTGGTCCAAGAATCGCAATTGGATTTTGGACCGCGCCGCGCAGCGCCGTTGCCTCTTCTAGATTGGCGACACCGAAAATGTTGGTTTGATCGGCGATAGTCCTGGCCACGTCGATCATCCCATGACCGTACGCATTCGCTTTGACGACGGCGAGAAATTCTACCCTAGGTCCAAATTTCTGGCGCAGGAACGCTACATTACGACGCAGTGCGCTCCGATCGATCTCAGCCCAACAACGGTAGTTCTCTTTCATCGTATTTTTGCGGCTTGCGGAGTAGTGATGTGGGGTTCGCGAAGGTAAATCGGAGCGAGCGGCGATCGAGCAAGATTCTGCGGAAATCTTTGCGCGCGCAGACAAAGCAATCTGGCCGAAGGAAACCGCAGCTGCACTGCTTTGAACTGTGGCAATTGGTCCGATGTGTAAATCGGAATTGTTTTGATTGATGAGATTCGCTCATTCATTTCGTTTTGAGAAAGCAGGTCTGGCTCGGTAGCAAACAAACCCCCGCCAACCGCGGCGAAGAAAAATGACGCGCGTTTCGCGTCCCCGATCACAATGTATTCGCTTTCCTCCGAGATGCCGCTGAGGGATGAAAGTCCTGTGAGTGCGGCCCCCGTTGTCGCCTGCAACCCAATGGCTGCAGAAATGGCGATCCGCGTTCCAGTGTATGAACCCGGACCCAGACCAACGACGATCGCGTCCGGCGCACCATGCCCGCCAATGATTTCATCGAGAGCGGCAAAAAATGGTGCGGAATTTCGTCGATCGTTCGGGCAATCACGTGCGCACAAAATTTTGCCGCCATTAACAAGCGCGATCGTGCCGCGGCGAGTCGAAAGATCGAATCCGAGTAATTTCATGTCAAGGCCGAGAGGTCGATTCGACGTTGACTTTCCGATGCAATCTCAAATCGGATCCAACGAGCGTGCGGCGGAATCGCGTCGCCAAATCGATCGGCCCACTCGATCACACTGACGCCATCACCGAAAACGGTTTCATCAAATCCGATCGCCCATAGCGCCGTCAAATTTTCGATTCGATAAAAATCGAAATGATAGATTGGTAACCGACCACCACGATATTCATGCAACAAAGTAAATGTCGGGCTTGTCACGGCCTCTTTTGAGCCTAATCCTCTCGCCAGCCCCTTCACGAACTGGGTCTTGCCCGCACCCAAATCTCCCACTAGAGCCAACACGTCCCCAGCTTTTATTTTTTCTGCAAGGTGCGCCCCTGCCCCTTCCGTTTCAGCGGCGCTGACGGAAATGAACATAACCGCGAAGGAATGTTTTACGTTTGATCTTTGATTTTTGATGCAGGGAGCCAATGCGCGTAAGCCCCAGTTTTGGAAATTTTCTGCGCCACATTCTTTCCAAGCGAGCGCGATCGCGACGTGAAATAGCGAACAACAGTTCATAATCTTCGCCATCGGATATTGCCTGTTGTACCGTGCAGCCGCGCGAAACCGGCAGCGCGCGTTCATCAATCGAGAACGCGAGTCTGCTTGCACGTGCCAACCGCGGCAAATCGGCGCCCAGTCCGTCGCTCAGATCCATCATCGCGTGCACCTTGAAATTTGCGGTCAACCAGCGCGCTTCTTCAATCCGTGCGACAAAATTCAAATGTCGACGGCGAATCGAGCCACCCAATTTTCCGGTTACAAAAAGGTCATCGTTGGCTTTCCCACCGCAGCGCAAGACGCAGCGGTCGGTCTCGACAAACCCTGCGACACTCACGACGACTACGGTTGGGCCATCTGTATCACTGGTTTCACCACCAACGATGGCAACTTCGAAATACCGCGCCGCCTGATTAAGACCACGATACAGATCACGGACCCAGACAACTTGTTTCTTACCTGCGATGACGAGGGTGATAAGAGCAAACTGCGGGACCCCCGACATCGCGGCGAAATCACTCAGCGCTCGCATCATCGCTTTCCAGCCGACCACACGGGCACTCCTTCCCGCAACAAAATGAATTGCTTCAACGACGCAATCGCTCTTTAGCAGTAACCACTCTTTTGCCCCGCGGAATTTCACCACCGCGCAATCGTCGCCGGCTCCAGCCACGGCCCGCGAATTCTGCTTTAGGTGCGGAAGAATCTGGGCGAGCAACCGATCTTCGCCGAGTTCCTGCAGCGACCGCGTCATGGTTGCAATGTGCCAGGAAAGGCGAGCGCGAGAAGTGTGATTGCATTAAAGATTGCATGCATCGTCATCGAGACGAGCAGTGACCCGCTCCATTCGTACGCGAGAGTAAAACACGCTCCGAGAACAAACAGTGGCGCGAACGAGGGCAGGTGTGCGTGAACTGCGGCAAAAAGCAGAGCGGAAACAATGAGCCCGATGCTGCGCCCAAAGTAGCGGCGAATCACTCCATAAAGGAAAAATCGGAAAATGAACTCTTCTGCGATCGGCGCCACTACCGTGGCCAGTAAAATGATGATTATCCGTTGTTCCATCGATTGCGATCCGCTGAACAACTCGATGATTCCTTGCCGACTCGAACCTGATCCGACCACGCGGGCGGTCAACCAGTCGGCAAAGATAATAAGTGGGTAGGCAAAAATCAGCAGAACCAGGCCGGTGATAAAAGTCCTGGCAAAACTGAGTTTGGCCAATCCGGTCAGTTCCGTAATGTCGAAGCGCCGCAGTTTCAGAAACGCCACCACAAAGAGGACAATGCCGATCGAAACAACGGCATTGAGGATGAGATCGGACGTGCGCAGGCGAGCAATTTGGACGGAGCTTGCGCCAAGACTACTGAAACCAAAGACGACAATAAGAAAGGTCGCCAGCGCTACCTCGGCGACACCGAATCTGGAATCGGTCGCCAGCACCTCGCGATCGCGACGGTTAATCTGGCGCAGAAGCGCAATGTAAATGTAAACGCTCGCGATCAGGAACAGCGCATTCGTAAGCGAACCGAGTGCGCTGAGAAAATCGTCGCCGCCCATGTTTGAGTTTCTTCGACCGGCTCCTAAGGAGCGTAGTAGCTCGGGAGGAAATAGGCGCGACCGCTCTCGAGCTGCGGGAGTAGTTGTTTTGGCAATTCAATCTGCAGCTTCGATTGGTTGGTTTCTCCCAATGCGCGCAAGAAACGGCCCAGAGTAAACGGCGGAGCATATCTCACTACCGCCGCTTCGGGCGCAGCGCCCAATTGTTTTGCTTTGGCATACGCATCCTCGATCTGCCCCACTCCATCGATCAACTTATTTTCCAGCGCTTCTTTCCCTGAAAGTATGCGGCCATCGGCAATCGAATTGCGCAAACCGTCGGCCGGGAGATTGCGTTCTTTGGCGACGATACCTAGAAATTTATCGTACGTTTTCATCACAAAGTTCTGCACGAATTCACGCTCCTCCGGCGTCATCGGACGTGCGCCGTTGAGCAGATCCTTAAACTTTCCGCTTTTGAAAACGACGGCAGCGAGTCCCACCTTATTGAAGAGCTGTTCATAGTTCAGGGTCTCAATGATCACGCCGATGCTGCCAGTAATCGTCGTCTCGTTAGCCATGAGATATTTCCCACCGCACGAGACGTAATACCCTCCGGATGCAGCCAATGAATCCATGTAAACTACCACCGGCTTGCGCGCCCGCGTTTTGACCACGGCATTATAAATCACATCCGAGGCAGTCACTTCGCCTCCAGGAGAATCCACCTCCAGAACGACGCCTTTGACCCGATCGTCGTCGCGCGCTTGCTGCAATGCCATGCGCAGGTCGTCAACCATGTTGTCGCTGGTACTACCGGGAATGGAACTGCTGATCAGACCACGCAGGACGATCACTGCGATCCGATCGGAGACGCCGCTCCCGCCACGCTGCACGATGATTTCGCGGAACTTCGTCATCGGCTCTTCGCGGACGGCGCCCGTGGTGACGCGTCCAAAAAGAGCAACGGCCAGAAAAATATTAAGGATGGCACTAGCACAAAGCGCGACGAAGAGAAAGAGCGTAAGGCAGCCCAGCTTACGATTTGCCATGACCGCCTGAAACTGCCGGAAAAGTGCGATGGGAACAAGCGGTTTTCGCAGGCGTGGCCGTCTCTTTGATGGACGGTCTGTTTCTCTGCCCCGACATTACCTTGATCACTAGGCGTTGGCTAAGAGCCACCGCTCATTAAAAAGATCGGCGATTAGACGTTCGTTTGGGCAAACCGCTAAGCGGCGAATTGCATTTGGACCGAAAATGATATGCCCAGCTAGCGAGGACTTGATAAATATGAGCACCAGCATAAATTACTAGAATCCAAAATCTCGGCGCAAAACGAAGTAAGAATACCCATTTTTTGATCCCATTTCAATTTCTTAAATCTGCTTAAGCATTTGGAAATCAAGCATACATCGCTCGCGATAGGAGATTGGCGAAGGCCACTTTCCCAGGCATCCTCTGGGCTTGGAAGCTGCTTAAAAAGCAGATCATGAATGGAAACGGACATTTAACCGTGAGCACCTCCGCGGCTAAACGCGTCCGCAGAACCAAATCGAACGGTCGGAAGCCAAAAACACGCTCTCGAAACGGTAACGGCACAACAAAAGTGGTTTCCCGCGATCTCCCAGCTGCCGGCACCCTAGCCCGCACCAAGGCTCTGCTCCTCGCAGCGCTTCGGGTTTGGGAATTAAAGCATCGCGTCAGCGACTAAGGTAGATCGGAACATAGAGTTCCAGTCTGTACGTCCAGCGGGTTTGGAAACCCGCTGAGCAATGTGGCGCAAGTTTCCTAACCTGCGGTCTGTTCCAAATGGCAAATTGGGAAACTTGCCCTACTTCGCCGGACAACATGTCAGCTGGGCGCACAGGGCAGAGCCCTATGCTCCGGCAGCCGCACGGCCTCAGGCCGGGCAATCGCGTTACTTCCGCGGCTCGACCTTCACGTAAATTTCCGGCGGCGCATTCTTGAAATACTTGAATAGCGCCGGGCACAACCAACCTTCCTGATTGAATTCCGGGCTGTAATACCAGTTCCCGTCCGATTCCGCTCGACGCCATTCCAGTTTGAAGCTTGCGCCGGGAAATTGTCTGGCACTAAAGATCGCGCGAAACCCGTGCTGCGCGTCTGGAATATTCGCTGTCGCCTTGTCAATCAACGAATCAATTCCGGCAATGAACGGCTCCTTGCTGAGACCGACCGCCGCATCATCAAAAACCCAGAGGCCCTCGTATTTGTAAGGCACAATTATCATTAACGAATTCATCGCATCGTTTTCTTTTCGATCTTCCGAGCGCAGCAAACTAAATGCAACGACCAGCCCAATCACCACAAGCGCGACAACAAACACGATCGATTTCGTTT
>QHPU01000075.1 GCA_003219175.1 Verrucomicrobiota bacterium
CGTTGATCATGACAGTAAAGCACGCCAGAGGAAAAAGTTCCATTCATAAGGAGGAGCGCGAGAAATAGGGCACAGTTTCTACGTAACATTCGGCAATCTACCTACCGTCACGCACTCCGATCGCATCAAGTCATTTTCATGAATCAGCGTTCGCCAAACGGGACAAGCGCTCGGCATTCGCTGGTTGGGAGACAACTGGTTGCCCCTTTCCGTTGCCTATTTTTGAATCTGCGTTTGCTGATAAAATATGTTTAGCCATTTGTCGGCGCGTTTCATGTAGAGCGAACTGACCCAGCAGGGTGACGGCACCGGCTTGTTGCAAACGGTATCCTGTTCTTCCCAATAGGTGAGCAAGGCCGTGTCTTTATCGAGCAACTTCATTTCAAAACGATCGAGCTTGTAACTCTTCACCGTGCAAACAGGGCTACCGACAAAAGCGACTACCTCGGCCTTGTTCGCTAATCCACCAAATCCAACTTCAACATGATCGTCCGAGAGAAAATTCTGAAAAAACTTGCCGTCGCGGCTTTTCCAAGCCTCCCATGATTGTTTCTCCAGTTTTATCAGGTGTTCTTTGATTTCGTCGGATTCGGACGTCGTGACCTGCCCGTTGGCGGCAGCAAGACAAACCAACACCAGCAAAGGACCGGCGTATTTCATACCGCAACTCTGCGTGGAACTGCAGGAACGAAACAGGACATAAAACCGCACAATTCGGCCAGCCGCCATCCGAAAACGACTGTCGTTATCCCTAAGGATACCACGCGTTCTCTCGCCAGAATGCCTGCAGCGCAATGTTGTCGCCGCGGAAGACGTTGCGCTCAGCTTTTCGAATGTTGGCTATCGATTTCGGAAACAGGCTCCGAGGACGCAAACCGCACTTACCATCGCCACAGTACTGCCACATATGCCAGGTGCGCCAGGGCGCTGTATTTCGTGGCTCGGCATGGTAGTTAGCGATCCACAGCCAGCAATTAGTCAATATTTGGCGGTGTGCGGAAGTGGCCCCGGGTCCGTAGAGCATCTGCCGCAACCGATATTCACTGCAGTAGAGACCCGGATACTTGCCAGTGCGTTCTTTGACGCGCTCGACGAACGTGACTGCCTGGGCCACGCTCATTGTGCCTCCTGGATAATGACTGTTTTTTTCGAAATCCAGGACGAGCAACACACCGTGCCGTTTTCCTGACTCCTCTGGACGGATCGATGACCGCGCAGAGGCGACAGACTTCATGAAATGGTCAGCCTGTCCGATTGGATTGGTTGCGTCGCCATAGTGGTAGGCTCCCCATAACAGACCTGCTGCAAGTGCGGCCTGTTGGCGTTCGTAGTATCTCGCGTCACGCTCCAGCCGCGGGAAAGTGGCTTCGTGAATGACTCCGACTATGCCTTCGTTCGCCATCGCGACAAAATCCGGGCGCATCAAGTCGTAATGCGACATGTTCACAACGCTGTTTGCCGCGAATACGCACGCCGGCAGCAGCAGCAAAACAAGCAGAGTGCCTATGGCCAAAGATTTCACTGGCGAAAATTAATCCGTCGCACCAATCGAGCAACGAAATCGGTGTTTCAGCCAGCGGCTTAATGAAGCTTCGCAGCTGATTGTCCCGTTTGAGAGTGATTTTCCTGCAAATCCCTTCCCCTGTAAGCGATTTTATATGACATATATTGTCTGATGTTATACTAAAGGATGCTTCAAGCCGAATTTCTCACAAACCTTGGTTCCCTCTTCGATTGAGATGTTTATTTTAATCTAGCCTGCCGGATCCCCGTGCGCCTTGGCCGCAGCCAGCGAGCGGATTTCGCTAAAGAATTTGCTTTCCCGCCTCCTACTGCGCGATTCTGGCGGCAAGGCAGGCAGTCGCGTGTGGCAGATTGCAACTTAAGAACCCTGACGACGCCCAAGTCAGTTACGCTGTAATTGGTCAGGTTGAAGTCTTTTTGGGGATAATTCGTCATTGGCGAATCGAAAAGGTTCTTTCGGAGTGATCGGTTCGAGCCAGCAAGGTCTGGCAAAACGCTTAAAGTATGTACCATCAGATCGAAAACATAAATTTTACTGTTTTAGCGTGATTGCATTCACGCGGGCAGCTCCCGTATTGTTGCGCTCCTATCGGCGGGAATTCGACATTTTTCGCGTACGACGGGTCCGAACCGGCGCATCGCAGATAGCCATTTCTCAAAAGTCATTTGTCTCGTAGGAAGCCCTGTTGACCGCTTTCGCAGCACCAAAACGGGCAGCTTGACGATCCGTCTGCGGCGGGTAGCCTCGCCGCACCTTCCTATGAAACATCGAATTCTTGTCTTCGCGTCGCTTTGCGCCCTCACCCTGCTCGTTTGCCCAGCTATTCGTGCACAGGACGAGGAAAGCATCAAACAGGCGATGTCACCCGAAGAATTTCACAAGGCCGGGCTCGACAAGCTTACCGATGAAGAATTGCGAAATCTGGATCGCTGGCTAAAGGGTGACCGGGAGAAAACCGCCCAGAAAGCAGCGGCGCGGACAAGCAGGACGAAAATGGACCTGGTCGTGAGCCGGGTCGCGGGGAGCTTCCCAGGTCTGGCCGGTAATACTGTAATCCATCTGGAAGATGGGACAGCGTGGCGACAAGCGAATAAGTATGATCATTACGGCGCGTCTCCTGTTGATCACCCTGGTGCTGCGGTCGTCCGTAGTGCTTTTGGTTACAAGATGCGGATCGAAGGTGTGCCGGAGTTTTATGTCAATCCAGTGAGGCAGTAGCCCGGTCCGATCTCGACAAGCTGGAAGCACGTCGGGCGAGTCAGGCTGGCCTCCGGCCTGTAGGGCCCTACGCCCCGGTGGGAAGCCTAACTTCCGTCACCACCGGCCCGAGCCGAGCAAGGCCAAAGGCTTCGTGTGTTAAACGTGCAGCCTGATCGGCCTCGGCTTCGTTAATAACAACGGCGATCTTTATTTCCGACGTCGAGATCAATTGGATGTTGATTCCGCCGCGGCCCAAACAATCAAACAATTTCGCTGCCACACCTGAGTGCGAGCGCATGCCGATGCCGACAACGCTGAGCTTGGCAACGCCACTCTTGGCGATCAATTGCACGGCCTTCAGTTCAGTAATGATCGGAGTCAGTATTTTTTTTGCCGACTCGAGATCGTTTTCGTGAATGGTGAATGAAAGGTCGGTGGTGCCGTGCTCGGAAACGCTTTGCACAATCATGTCGACCACGATGTTTGCTTCTGCAATCGCCGAAAAAATGCGCGCCGCTACGCCGGGTTCATCGCGAACGTCGTCGACGGTAAGCTTGGCCTGTTTGCGGTCGACACTAATACCGCGCACGACGACATCTTCCATATGCCTCGTCTCTTCCTGGGCGAGCGTGCCGGCGGCAGGATGAAAGCTGGAGCGGACCTCAAATGGAACCGAGAATTTCTTCGCGAATTCGATGGCGCGTGACTGCATGACCTTGGAACCGGCACCGGCCATCTCCAGCAATTCGTCATAGGAAATCTCGTCGATCTTCTTGGCCTCACTAACGAGACGCGGATCGCAGGTGAAGACCCCGTCGACGTCAGTGAAAATCTGGCAGGCATCGGCGTTGAGTGCGCCCGCCAGGGCTATTGCCGTTAAATCGGAGCCGCCGCGCCCAAGCGTCGTCGTCTCGCCCTCGTTAGTCTGGCCCTGAAACCCGGCAACGACGACAATGTAATCTTCGTTTAACAGATAATGGATTTGCCGCGGGCTGATGTTTGCGATTTTCGCCTTGGTGTGCGCGCGATCGGTCAGAATGCCCGCTGACGCTCCACTCATGGAAACCGCGCGTCCGCCGAGCGCATTCACGGCCATGGCGACGAGCGCACTGGCAGCGTGCTCACCGGTTGCCAGCAAAAGATCGAGCTCACGCGGCGTCGGCTGCGGCGAAACTTCGCCTGCCAGCTTGATCAAATTGTCGGTCACGCCAGCCATTGCCGATATCACCGCGACGACGCGACAATCTTCGCGCTGCGTTTCCAAAATACGTCGTGCAACGTTGCAGATTCGTGTCGGATCGCCCACGGAGGTGCCGCCATATTTTTGAACGATCAGGCGCATCGGCTGGTGTAGTGGCGTGCGTGCTTGCCGGGCCGAAGCTTTGCGAAGGCGGTTCGTTCGCCGTCGCTTGATTCTGCAGCCGACACGGCTGCCTCTACAGATTCTCTGTTTGATGAAAGCTGGAGCGGCACGCCAGACGAGGCTTTGCGATGTTGTGGGCTTTCTGTCAACTGCGGGAGATTACTTCCCGCACTGCCTCGAGTGTCGCCGCCACCGGCGCAGCTTGAGAAAATCTGGCGGAAATGATCTCAGGATCCTTCAAGCCGTGCCCGGTACATGTGCAAACGATCGTGACGTTTTCGGAGATCAAATCGCTGCGCTTGCCTTTCGCTAATCTAAACAATCCGGCAACCGGTGCAGCGCTAGCAGGCTCAACAAAAATTCCTTCCGTTCTTGCGAGCCATGATTGTGCTTTCAGAATTTCTTCGTCGGTCACGATTTCAACCGCGCCGTGGGATTTATCGATGGCGCGTTGGGCGGCATCCCAGCCCGCCGGATTTCCAATGCGAATGGCAGACGCGACGGTCTCAGGTCTTTCGATAACGCGGCGATGAAATACGGGCGCGGCATGTTCTGCTTGAATTCCAATCATCCGCGGCAGCCCTCGCGCTTTGCCGAGCTGCCGGTATTCCGCATAACCGGCGGCATAGGCAGTGAGATTTCCAGCATTGCCCAGCGGAAGAATGTGAATGTCAGGCGCGTCACCAAGCTCATCGACAACCTCGAACGCTGCGGTTTTTTGTCCGGCGATTCGATCGGGATTGATTGAATTTACGATCGCGAATTCACCTTTGTCGCCGAGTTCACGGACGATGCGCAACGCTTCATCAAAGTTTCCGTCGACGGAAATGATGCGCGCTCCATGAGCGATGGCCTGCACGAGTTTGCCGCTGGCAATTTTGCCAGCCGGCAAAATAACAGCGCAACGAATTCCGGCGCGTGCGGCATATGCAGCAGCGGAAGCAGACGTGTTTCCCGTCGATGCGCAAATCAAACCCTGGGCTCCACGTTCGATTGCCTTGGAAACGGCTACGGTCATTCCGCGGTCCTTAAACGAGCCCGTGGGATTTAAGCCTTCGCATTTAATAAAAACGCGACCGCCGATCCGGTCGCTCAACCGCGGCGCAAAAACCAGCGGAGTTGAGCCTTCGCCCAGAGTAATGATCGGAGTCCCCTCGCCTACCGGGAGACGGTCGCGGTAGCGGGAAATCACTCCGCTCGCAGCCGCCTCTACAACGCAGGCTTTTTTCGATTCGTCTTGCATCCTCCGACAGCGTAAGTTGCCGAAATCCGTTGCAAAAAGCACGTGCTCGTTTTTTCGTTTAAAATTGGCCTATGCCTGAACTGAACCGGGAGGAAAAGCTGCGACTTTTGACCATCTTGCTCGAGAGCAGGCATGGCGATCTGCGCGAGCAAAATCTTAATCGCCAGGGCAAAGGCCATTTTCATGTTTCCGGTATGGGGCACGAAGGGCTGGCCGCGATTTCGATTCAGATGCAGCGAGATGATTACATCGTCCCGTACTACCGCGATCGTGCTCTGGTCCTCGGTCGCGGCGTGAGTTCGCGGCAACTGGCGATCGATTATTTTGCAAAGGCGAAGGGCGAAAGTCACGGTCGGCAGATGCCGTCGCATTACAGCTGCGCCGAGAAACACATTTGGAGTGTGCCGACCCCGACGGGCTCCCAACTTCTCCCGGCCTGCGGAATGGCTTGGGGCATCAAGCTCGATGGCAAAAACGCCGCGGTTGTCACCACCGTTGGTGATGCGGCGACGCGGCAGGGCGATTTTTTCGAGGCAATTTGTTTCGCGAAGGAGAAGAAATTGCCAATGCTGTTTGTCGTCGAAGATAACGGATACGGGATCAGCAGTCCCACGCGCAAAAGCAACCCGCGTGCGCTGGATGTGGTGCAGCCGAATGATTGGCGCGAAATAGATGGCGCGGACGTCGGGCAAATCCACGAGGAAACCGCGAAAGCCTTCGCTCACATTCGCGCCGGCTACGGGCCGGTATTCTTCTGGGCGATGATGGAGCGGCTTTCCAGTCATACCAGCTCCGACGACCAAAAACTTTATCGCACCGCGGATGAGCTGAAAAAATGCGAGGAGTGCGACCCGTTAAGAAAATGGAAGGAACGATTGATTGCCGAAGGGCTCATCACTGAATCGGATTATACAAAACTCGACAACGAAATTAAGGAGCGTATTCGCCGCGAATTTTCCGATGCGGAAAAGGAACAGGACCCATCGGCTGATGAGTTGTTTCTTGAAGTCACCGGAAAATTTCCGCAACTGGACGATGAAATTTTGCCTCCGGGAAAATATCGCGTCGGCGATACCGTGAACAAAACGCTGCGGCTCGCTCTCGAGCGCGATAAGCGGCGCGTGATTTTCGGAGAAGATATTGAAGATCCGAAGGGCGGCGTCTTTCGCCTGACGCAAAAGCTTTCCACCGAATTTCCGGATCAGGTTTTCAATTCGCCATTGGCGGAATCGACCATTCTTGGTGTTGCGTGCGGTCTTGCGTCGTACGGCATGCGTCCCGTTTTCGAGCTGCAATTCATTGATTTTATCGGGCCGGCTTGGAACCAGCTGGTGACGAACATTTGCTGTCTGCGCTGGCGTTCATTCGGCCAGTGGAAATGTCCGATGGTAATTTATGCGCCCTATGGGGCCTACTTGCCGGGGGGAAGTTTGTGGCACAGCCAGGCTAACGAATCGGCACTGGCCCATTACCCTGGTCTTTCCGTCGTGATTCCCTCTACGCCCGAAGATGCCGCCGGGCTCTTGTGGACGGCGATGCACTGCGAGGATCCCGTGCTTTTCCTAATTCCCAAGCACATGTTTTGGGCGGAACGCGAAAGCAAAGAGCCGGTGCGCGCGGTTCCTCTCGGGAAAGCGCGAAGACGGCATCCCGGATCGGATCTGACCCTGATTGCATGGGGGAATACAGTGGAGAAAGCGCTCGAAGCCATCGTGCAAATCGAAAATGAAGCAAGCATCGAGCTGCTTGATCTCCGATCGATTTCGCCATGGGACCGCGAGGGGATTGAAGAATCGGTGCGAAAAACCAGACGGATCGTGGTCGTCCAGGAAGACACGGAGAATTGCAGTGTCGGGCAAATGATCATCGCCCATCTGGCGTCGAATACTGATCTTTGGGCAAATCTCGTTAATCCCCCAATTCTCGTTAGCAAAGGAAACGTGATGATCGGCTACAACCCGATCTACGAGTATGCCGCGCTGCCTGATGTTCAGCGAATCGTCTCGGCAATCCGCAAATCGATTTCGACAAAAACGGACCGAGCCGCCATTCCTGTAGCCGCGGTCGCTGACCGCGGCGTTGAAACGGAGAAGACCGAAGTCCGGAAGCCGCGGCCAGCGACCGCGGCTACAGCAGCCAAACAGCCCATTACGGTTCCGATCATGGGTGAAGGTATTCGTTCCGCCAAAATTGTTTCTTTATTGAAGAATCCGGGGGATGCCATCGCACTGGACGACGCCCTTTGCGAAGTAGAAACCGATAAAGCTGTTTATCCGATCGAATCTTCCTTCGCTGGAACAATGGGCGAATGGAAGGTCGAAGTCAGTGACACGGTTGAGATAGGTCAAGAACTGGGAACGATTTTGACGACTGAAGCTGCAGCCGCGGTCGCTGACCGCGGACGGGATCTGATTCCAGCTAAGCCGCAACCAATGACCGCGGCTACAACGCGAGATCCCGCGCTTTCGCCGACGATCACTCGCAAACTCAGCCGTGTTATTCCTGCGAACCTACAAATCGACGCGCGCTGGGATGCCATTCGCAAAGCCCGTGACGCCGCGAAAAAGAAAAACGGCGGCAACGCCCCCTCCCCTTCTGTGATGATGGCGTGGGCGGTTGTTCGTGCGATGGAAAAACACGCGCCATTTCGCCGTTTGATTTTGGAAGACGACACTATCATTGAGAACGACGATTTCGATCTCGGGATTGCGGTAGCGATCGAAGGCGATCGCCTGGCCACCGCCGTTATCAGCGAAGCAAATCGCAAGAGTTGGGAGGAATTCGCCGAGGTTTATCGCAAGATTGTTGACGAAACTCGCGGCGGCCGTGTCGACGCCATGAATGCACCTGTTGTCATCAGCAGCCTCGGCGCCTTTGGCGTGCGCACGGGTGCGCCCATCGTCGTCCCGCCTTCGGTGGGAACGCTTTTTATTGGATCAGCTCATCGCGAGATTTTGGCTAACGGCAAGAAGAACGAGACCGCGGAAGTGATTACCCTCTCGCTCACCTTTGATCACCGAGTGGTCAACGGCGCCGGCGCGGCCAATTTTGCTCACGAGATAAAAGAGCAAATCGAGCAGTTTAGCTTGCAGTCAGTCAAAGTGGCTGGAATTGCTTAATCGATTCCGGGGGCCCCTAAGCGTTTGCTTTAACCAGCCCAGTTCGGCTTGCGTTTCTCATTAAAGGCACCGATGCCTTCGCGGGCCTCGGCAGAACCGCGAGCTTGTATGTGATGTTTTAACGTCAGCTCAAGATCCTGTTTCACGGAGGTTGACCAAAGCTCTCCGATCATCCGCTTCGTTTGCAGGATTGCGTTCGGTCCCCCTTGCAAAACAGAATCGGCGAACTTTAACGCTTCAGGCATGACCTCATCACGGGACACAACACGGTTGACGAGGCCCATCGCCAGAGCGCGTTTCGCATCGATCAGTTCGCCGCCCAATAACAGCTCGCGAATATCGCGTTCTCGCAATTGCCGCCGCAAAAATGTCAAAACCAAGCCTGCCACAAGCCCGCGTCGCGTTTCCGGATAACCGAACTTGGTTCCTTCCGCTGCCACGACGAAATCGCAGGCCGACATGATCCCGGCACCGCCCGCGACCGCGGCTCCATGAACAGCCGCAATGGTGACCGGGTGCGCCTCGCTCAGCGCGCCAAGCACATGTGCAACCAAGTCCGCAGTCGCGTGCGCTTTGGTTTGATTTTGGGCTTCCTTCAAATCCAAACCCGTGCAAAATGCTGCACCAGCACCGCGCAATACGATGATCCGCTCCTGCGGCTGATCGGAAGCGAGTTTAATCGCTGCAATCAGCTCCGTGAGAAGCTGAATAGACAGGGCGTTACGCCTTTCTGGCCGATTCAAAGTGATGATCGTAATCTGCGGAGAATGTTTTTCGGTAAGAACGACGGGCATGGGATGATCTTCTCGGTTAAGAGCGCGGCAAAGGTCGCACTTTCAACCTAATCTGCTAGTAACTTTCAGCGATGGAATCCGTCAAGCTTATCGAGTGTCCGCGGGATGCCTGGCAAGGGCTTAAGCTTCAAATTCCGACCGAGCGGAAGGTGCAATATTTACGCGAGTTGGTCGCAGCAGGCTTCCGACACATCGATGCAGTCAGCTTCGTATCGCTGAAAGCGGTCCCGCAGATGGCCGATAGCGAGAAAGTGCTTGAGCAGCTTGGAGCGGTAAAGAATGTCGAGATCATCGGCATCGTTGTTAACGAAAAAGGCGCGGAGCGTGCAGTCGCGACCGGCGCGGTAACTACCTTGGGATATCCGTGCTCCGTCTCGGAGACATTCCTGCGCCGAAATCAAAAGCAATCGCTGGAGCAAAACCAGACACTGCTGAAAAAAATAAAAAAACAGGCGGACGAAGCGGGCCTTGGAATCGTCGTATACATTTCAATGGCCTTCGGGAATCCTTATGGCGATCAATGGAGCGAAAACGAGGTCGCGCGGGCTGCTGCAAACATTGCAGCCTTGGGGATTCATTCTATTTCAATCGCAGACACGGTGGGAGCTGCGACGCCCGACTTGATTCATGGCGTATTGGGGGCAGTCATCCGTAATTGCTCTGAACGTGAAGTCGGCGTCCACATGCACAGCACTCGTGTGGAAGTAGCGGCGAAAGTCTTGGCGGCATACGATGCTGGATGCCGCCGGTTCGATTCTGCCATAGGTGGGCTTGGCGGATGCCCCTTCGCCCAAGACGATTTGGTAGGGAATATTCCGACGGAAGAAGTCTTGGAGGCGTTGAAGCAGCGCGGCGTGACGCTACCGATCGGTGGGCGCTTCTCGAAAGTTCTAACGATGAATAGCGCAATCGCGAACGAATTTTCGGGTTAGTCGGGCCGCCTCGCAGCTCGAAAGAAGTTTCGTTGTCTGTTATCCCGCGGTCTCGCTCTCCCCTCGTTGCCTGGTCAGTCGTCCCTCGTCCCGCGTTAGAGGAAAAAACGTTCGCCCTTAACTACAACGTTTGTCTAGTACGAGTTGGACACAATATGACTGTCGAGAAATTCCGCAGTTTGGCATTGAGCATTCCTGGAGCGTCAGAGTCGGCGCACATGGGGCATGCGGATTTTCGTTTAGAGGGCAGGGTCTTTGCAACGCTTGGTTATCCAGATGAGCGCCACGCCATGGTAAAACTGGCTCGGCAGCAACAGGAGAAGTTCGTGAAAATTGCACCGGACGTTTTTAGTCCGTGTGCCGGTGCCTGGGGCCGTCGCGGAGCTACAGCTGTGCGGCTTGCGTCAGCAGGCGTCGGCTTGATTCGCGCAGCACTCGAAGAAGCGCGACGCGAGACGATTAGAAATTGAATCCCGTGCCTAACACCGCGCTGGGAACAAACGCTAGTTACGCCGGTCTGTTTTCGCTTCGAGTTTCGGGTTGTTGCATCTCCAATCCCATAAGCGCACGGGCGTCGGAAACAGATTTCTGGCGAGCACACGCGATCCCTGAAAGATCCGCTGTGCGGGGAGCAGATCGCGCTAAACCTGTACTACTCCGGTGTGGAACCGCCCTTTTGCGGGCGGGCGAGCGACATAGCGAAGGAGTCGGACGAGGACATCGCGTGTTTCGTGCGGTTGGATGATGGCATCGATCCAGCCGCGCGCTGCGCCGTAACGGATGTCGGTTTGCTCTTCGTAACTGGCTTTTACTTTCGCACGTAACTCCTCCAGTTCTTCCGGCTTTGCTTTTTTTTCTCCGCGTTCTCTGGCCCGGACAAGAATGGAAAAGACAGTGTCGCTGGCCTGCGCCGCGCCCATCACCGCGTAACGCGCGTTCGGCCACGCCAGAATAAAACGCGGGTCATAAGCTTTCCCGCATAGGGCATAGTTTCCCGCCCCGAACGAACCGCCGACTACAATCGTGATTTTCGGCACAATCGAATTGCTGACCGCATTCACCAACTTCGCCCCGCTGCGAATGATTCCACTTTGCTCTGCAGCTTTTCCAACCATGAATCCGGTTACATCCTGGAAAAAAATGATCGGCAACCCGACCTGGTTACAGTCCATCACGAAGCGCGCCGCCTTGTCAGCGCTGTCCGAATAAATGACGCCGCCCATCTGAATTCCTTCCGTCTTGGTGCGAACTTGCAGGCGCTGGCTGGCTACAATCCCAACCGGATGCCCACCGATCCGCGCATACGCGGTAACCAAAGTCTTGCCGTAATCCGTCTTGTATTCATCAAGTGACTCGGCATCGATGATGGTGGCAAGCAAGTCGCGCGCGTCATAGTTTTTGTGACCGTCGAGACTGATCAGATCGTAAATTGTTTCGCCTGGCTTCGCCGGTTCTTTGCCGACGGCCATCTCACATTTCTCGTTAGCCTCCGGTAACAACGCGACGAGCGAGCGCAATTTTTCCAGGCAGGTTTCATCGTCCTTCTCGTAGAAATCGACGGTGCCGCTGATTTCCGAATGCATTTTGGCGCCACCAAGTTCTTCCTGATCGACAATTTGTCCGATGGCAGCTTTGACCAGAGAGGGGCCGGCGAGATACAAGCCGCTGCCCTCCGTCATTAGAATCTTGTCACACAACACCGGCAAATACGCACCACCCGCGACACAATTGCCCATAATGGCGGCGAATTGAGGTATGCCGGCGGCAGAGATGACTGAGTTATTGCGAAAGATGCGGCCGAAGTCGTCCTCATCGGGGAAAATTTCATCCTGCATGGGAAGAAACACGCCCGCGGAATCGACCAGATAAATCAGCGGCAGATTATTTTCGAAAGCGATCCGTTGCGCGCGGATAACCTTCTTGGCGGTCTGCGGGAAGAACGCGCCCGCTTTTACGGTAGCGTCATTAGCGATGATCATGCACGGGACATTGGCAACGTTGCCAATGCCAGCGACGGCACCTGCGGCCGGAACGCGTCCCCATTGCTCGTACATTTTGTAGGCAGCCCAAAGGCCGACTTCGAAAAATTGCGCATTTTTATCGAGCAAACGGGCAAGACGTTCGCGTGCGACCAGCCGCCCCAGCTTGTGCTGCCGTTCCTGACCGGCCTTGCCACCGCCTTCGCGTAATTGTTCTTCTTCGACACGAATTTGTTCGCATCGATGGCGCAGCGTTTCGGCCTTGGGAGTTCGTGACGACATGCGATGGAGGCTTTAATCCGGCGGGCGCGTTACTTCAAGCACGAGGACGCCCTCATTGCGGAGGGACGCACTTAACGCCAGTCCGCCTCGGACCGGGTCCAGGAGACTTCCCTCCGCACTGTCAAGGCGTCACGGCGGCGGAGCGCCGTGGCTACAACAGACTAGCATTTGGAGATTGCTCGCTAAAACGCGTCCGAATCGGAATGATAACCGGAATCGCCGCGAATGCTGCGCAAGCGTCTTTGGCTGCCGCGTTCGGAATCAGCTCGATTCAGGCAACCCATTGCCACCTTCAGCAAATAAGGGATGGCGGCGAGCGTGCCGAGGGACATCAGGGCGATGGCGGTAGCTTGACGTGCCGGCCGTTTGATCCTGTCAGCCACGAGCAAACCGAGGCCGAGCCCGAGGGCAGCCCGGGTGAGGGCCAGAAGCGGATCAACCGGTAGATCGCTGGGTGGTTTGGGGATGGGAATCGTTAGCGACATTCGCGTATTCCTATACGTCGTGGCAACGAAAAATAAATAGGGAAATTGTTGCAAGCATGTAAAAAACAACCGACGAACGTCAGAGCGGCCATGGAAATTTATGCATTGGTTCTTGCCGGCGGCAGTGGCGAGAGGTTCTGGCCCTTGAGCCGGCGCGCTTTACCAAAGCAATTGCTGCGCCTGTTCTCGAGCTGTTCGCTTCTGGAAGCGACGATTGCACGCCTGGAGGGGTTGATACCCCCAGCCCGCATTCTCGTTCTAACCAACGTCGATCAGGAAAAGGGTGTGCGCGAAACCCTCAAGAAATTTCCTGACTGCAATATCATTGCCGAGCCTTCAAAGCGCGATACTGCCGCTGCCGTTGCACTCGGCGTCGCTTGGGTAGCAGCGCGCAATCACACCGCCGCAATGGTCGTTTTGCCAGCCGACCACGTGATTGAGGACACCGCTGCGTTTCAGAAAATTCTCCGGGATGCGGTCGATGCCGCGCAAGCTAAAGGCGCGCTGATCACCATTGGCATTCGACCAACATCGGCCGATCCAGGTTTCGGTTACATTGAAATGGGCGAACCAATTTCGGGAAAACCCGGTCTTTTTCGCGTGGTGCGCTTCCGCGAAAAGCCAAATGTCGACCTGGCGGAATCTTTTATTCGCAAAGGAAATTTTCGCTGGAATGCAGGCATGTTTGTTTGGACGGTGCCGACAATTCTGACGGCGTTCAACCGGCACGCGCCTGAGTTTGGCCGATTTATTGCGATGATGAGCGCACCTGGCGCGCTCCAGAAAAACTGGACTGAAAAATTCTCCAGGCTTTCGAAAACGTCGTTCGACTATGCGGTCATGGAAGATGCCGACCGCGTTCTAGTGCTGGAGGCGGAATTCGATTGGGGTGATGTCGGTGGCTGGCAAGCGGTAGCGCGGTATTTTGAAAAAGATAACCGCGGCAATGCCGCCAATTGCGGTCTGACCGCGCTAGATGCCAGCGACAACATCGTCTTCGATGATAGTGGTAGAAACATCGCGTTGCTTGGAGTGAATAATCTAATTGTCGTTAGGACGCGGGACGCAGTGCTGGTATGTCATCGGCATCATGCTGAGAAGATCAAGAATTTGGTCGCGAAGTTGCCGGAGGGATTGCAGTGAAGCCGGTTCTTGGCGTCGATCTCGGGGAAATGCGCACCGGAGTCGCTCTCTCCGATGACCTGCGGGTGCTGGCGCATCCGTTGGAGACGATCGTAAGCGCATCGCCGAAGACGGTCGCGCAGCGGCTGCAAAAGATCGTGGCGGAAAGACAGGTCGATTGTGTGGTG
This sequence comes from Verrucomicrobiota bacterium, assembly GCA_003219175.1. Taxonomy (GTDB): domain Bacteria; phylum Verrucomicrobiota; class Verrucomicrobiia; order Chthoniobacterales; family UBA10450; genus AV69. The sequence goes on from QHPU01000075.1 coordinate 14,233, forward strand.
ATCGGGCTGCCGCGCCAGATGAATGGTGCGCTTGGCCCGGCCGCGAAAAATGCACAACGTTTTGTCGAAAAATTGCGGTCACTCGTTTCCTGTGAAGTTGTGACCTGGGACGAACGGCTCTCCACCGTCGCGGCGGAACGGGCATTACGCGATGCCGGCAGGAAAACGCGCGATACGCGCAACATTCGCGACCAGGTGGCGGCGCAAATTATCCTGCAAGGTTATCTTGACCGGCTCAATGCCTGAAACGCACCGGCTCAAGTTAGTCATCAGTTACGACGGGCGAGATTTCGCCGGGTGGCAAAGTCAAAAACGGGGAAACACCATACAGGACAATCTCGAAGCAGCGTTCGAACGCGTCTGCGGACAACGCCTAAACGTGACTGGCTCCGGCAGAACCGATTCGGGCGTTCATGCGCTCAGGCAATGTGCGCATGTCGACGTGCCCGCTACACAATTTGCGGCCGAACGTTGGCTCAAGGCTCTTAACGGCGTGCTCCCGCAGACTATTCGGATTTTACGGACGCGCTTCGTTCTCAAGAGTTTTCACGCTCGTTTTTCCGCCAAGGGCAAAGTTTATCGCTACCGGATCATAAATGGATTGGTCCGACCACCATTAGAGATCGGTCGAGCATGGCATATCGTGGCTTCGCTCGACCGTGATTTGCTGGAGCGAGCCGCAGCGCTATTCCGTGGTCGGCATGATTTCGCTGCCTTTGCCGCAAATCGCGGAAAAGAACAACGAAGTACCATACGGACAGTAGAATATGTTCGAGTGACTAGGCGGCGCAATTTAATCGAGATCGAATTTTTGGCTGACGGATTTCTGTATAAGATGGTGCGACTGACAGTGGGATCGATCGTCCGTTGCGCACTGGGGAAAGAGAGTTTGCAATCGATAGAATTGCGCTTGGAATGTCCCTCGCGCGCCGCTAGCCGTTTTGTCGCTCCCGCAGGAGGGCTTTACTTGGTCCGCGTTTGCTATTAGCTCACAGCAAAGGGCCTCCTGACTCTGCTTGCGATCGATCTCTGAAGCCTAGCGGTCGTGGTGGCCGAGCTGGTTTTCCAGAATTTTGCCGAGCAGAATAAGAGCAACGCCACAAAACATCCCTTTGGCGAAGAAATAGGTTGGGATCCCTCCGGCCACGACGTTGCCAATGACGACCGGCTTGTCCTTGTCCTCTTTCATCGCCGCAAATGAGCAGAGGATAAAAATCAAGAGAGCAACTAACGGATTAAAGACCCTGAGATAGGTGCGCATGGAACAGCAGAATGCCGGAGCGAGCAACAAAATGCGAGCAAAAGTCCGCGGCAGCGTTCCTCTGCCTCGACGCCCGGCAGAGTGGGACGACTACAACCGAAGTGAGCGCGTGTTGTAGCCACCACGCTGTGTCGCCGTGCTCGATCGGAACCACGTTTTCGGCGTTCTATTTTAGCCGCGGGAGCAAACGTTCCAGGATGGTAGCGACGGATTCTTCTACGCTTTGCTGATGAGTTTGTACCACGATTTCCGGATCGACTGGCGCCTCATACGGCGCGTCGATGCCGGTGAACTCACGGATCTCCCCTGCCCTCGCCTTTTTATAAAGATTTTTCGGATCCCGTTCTTCGCAGACTGCAAGCGGCGCATCGACGAAGACCTCGATGAATTCGGCATTACCTTCCATTGCAATCGCGCGAGCCCGCTGCCGATCGGCCCGGTATGGCGAAATAAAGGCAGTGATCACGACGTTGCCGGCGTCAGACATCAATTTCGCTACTTCGCTCACCCTCCGAATATTTTCGACCCGGTCATCTGGTGAGAACCCGAGATTGGAATTCAAACCATGCCGGATGTTGTCGCCATCCAGGATGTAAGGATGCATTGCTCGAACAAAAAGTTCGCGCTCGAGCGCCTGTGCGATGGTGGATTTTCCAGATCCGGAAAGCCCGGTCAGCCAGATGACAGCGCCACGATGTCCGTGTTGGGCGGCGCGCGCCTGGGCGTTAATCTTCCCTTCGCTCCAGAAAATGTTTTTGCTCTTCACTGCAGCGCGATCGGTATAAACGCCGCCATGAATAATTCCGCCGCCGCAAATCATGCCATCGTCGACCAGGACAAAACGGCCCAGTGGCGGAACGCGATCGTGGTTATCCAGAACGATTGGCGCGCGCGTTTGAAGGGTCATGCGGCCAACCTCGTTTCGCTCCAACTGCTCGGCCTTGGTCGCGCTGCGCTCGAGCGACGACGAATCCATCACTTCATCGAGTGATACGATCTGACATCTGACTTCCTGGGTTGCCAAACGCGCGGTATAAAGATACGACAAACGTGCGGGCTGTCGTGCGATCCAGAAAAGATCCGCATGAAAGCGATTCGTTTCGATCGGCGCATTTTTCGAGTGTGAGCCTACGTAACCGCGCTCGACGAAAATTTGCTCGCGCAATGTGATCCCGATGGAATCTCCGGCGATGGCCGTTTCGTTATTTGCGCGACCCGAAGCGTTATCAGAGCGGGGTTGCCAACTCTCAATCGATTGCACAATCGACGTTTTATTGGCGGGCGAGAAAACCAATTCGTCGCCAACTCGAAGCATCCCGGTTTCGATGCGACCGGCGATGATTCTGCGCTCGTCGAATTTGTAAACATCCTGCACGCAAAACCGCAGCGGCAGTTCGACCGGCGGAGCGAGTGGCGCCATATCATCAAGCGCATCGGCCACCGTCGGCCCCTTATGCCACATCATTTTTTTGCTAGGCGAGATAATGTTTTCTCCAAATCGGGCCGACGCAGGAATGAAAACACGCGGCTCCAAATTCAGCGTTTTCAAAAATTGACGGTATTTGTCTTCGATCTCGCGAAAGCGCGCTTCGGAATAATCCGTCAGGTCCATTTTGTTGACTACGACGCAGAACTGCTGCACACCGAGCAGGCTCAGCAAATAGGCGTGGCGCTTCGATTGTTCCTGCACGCCTTCATTGGCGGCGATCACCAGCACGGCTGCGTCGGCGTTCGCCGCACCCGTGATCATGTTTTTCAAAAACTCCTTATGACCTGGTGCGTCGATAATCATGTAGTTCCGCTTCACAGTTTTGAACGGAATCTGAGTAGTATCGATGGTGATGTTTTGTTCCTGTTCCTCGAGCAGGGCATCGAGGAGAAACGCGAACTCGAACTCCATGTTTTCCGCCGCGCACGCGCGCTGCACCTGCTCGAGTTTCCCTTCGGGAAGGGAATTCGTGTCGTTCAGAATTCGGCCGATGAGAGTAGACTTGCCGTGATCGACGTGGCCGACGAAGACGACACGCAGCTTCGGATCGATGCTGGATGCTAGATCGTGGGTACTGGATGCGCGATTGGTCATCTTTCGAAATTTGGGAGCGACCTAGAGAAAGCCTTTGGCGCGCAGCTTCTGCATCGCATTCCGTTCGTGGTGGTCCTGGGCCCGGCCGGCGCGTTCGCTGGTGCGCGTTGTTTCTAATTCAGTGATGATAGCGTCGATGGTGTCGGCATTACTTTTGATCGGCTTCGTGATCGGGCGGCAGCCGAGTGAGCGATAGCGCTGACCGTTTTTCGCGAAATACATTTGCGGGATCGGAATGTTTTCGCGCTGGATGTAGCGCCAGATATCGACCTCGGTCCAATCGAGCAGCGGTTGAACCCGCACGTGTTCGCCCTTTCCGGCGGTAGTTGCGAACTGTCCCCAGAACTCCGGCGGTTGATCCTTGTAATCCCATTCGAATTGCGCGTTGCGCGGCGAAAAACAGCGCTCCTTGGCCCGGGTTGGGTCTTCGTCCCGCCGGATACCAGTGATGAGCGCGTCCCATCCGTACTGTGCCATCGCTTGTTGCAGCGCCACCGTTTTCAACTCGTGCGTCACCGTCACCGGATCGTGGGTCTCGTAACCGACGCCGCGAGCCCGCGCCTCTTTGTTGATCTTCACCACAAGATTCAGTTTGTAATGTTCCGTAGCCCATTCGCGGAATTCGAGCATCTCCGGGAACTCATAAGTAGTATCGATGTGCAAAACCGGAAACGGCACCCGGCCAAAAAACGCTTTGCATGCTAACCAGATTAAGACGTTTGAGTCCTTCCCCATCGACCATGGCATCGCGACGTTTTTGAATGAGTGATAGGCCTCGCGAAAAATAAAGACACTCTGGTTTTCCAGTCGATCGAGATCGGTGCGGGCCATGTTGGTCATTGCGATTTTTTGCGAACGCGTTCTATACAGTTCGGAAGGCGTAATTGCAAAGGCCGCGGGGCCCCCCGATGTAGCAGATTCTGTGCGCTCTTCGGCGTAACTTGGTCATTACCAGCCACGAAACACGCGGCCCTTAAAAGAAGCAGGCTAAGGAGAATCCGCTTCAGAAACGCCCGAGTTAGGTAGGCGGTAAAAAGAGGGAGTAGCCTGGTCATTGTCTTGCATGGCTACAGGGTGACGTTAGTGTTGATTTGTGCCGCAAGTCGCCGCTTACGATTCAAAGATTGAGGGCAACATCATTTTCACCCAGCTCGATGCGGCGATGAATTGGATGCGCAAGAATTCGCTCTGGCCCATGCCCATGGGTCTGGCCTGTTGTGCCATTGAATTGATGGCAACCGCCGCTTCCCGGTTCGATATCGCGCGGTTCGGCTCCGAAGTGATGCGATTTTCTCCGCGACAATGTGACGTCATGATTGTAGCGGGCACCGTCACTTACAAGATGGCGTTGGCGGTTAAACGGATTTGGGAGCAAATGCCAGAACCGAAATGGTGTATTGCGATGGGTGCGTGCGCATCGAGCGGCGGGATGTATCGAAGTTACGCCGTCCTGCAAGGCATCGATCAACTAATCCCAGTCGATGTTTATATCTCGGGATGTCCCCCTCGTCCCGAAGCGCTTCTGGAAGGACTCATGCGTTTGCAGAAAAAGATCGAGGGCGAACAGTCGTTCCTGGCTCAGAAACCTCAACTCACAGCCGACCTGGTGCCGGAAATCAAAAAGCGTCCTCCCACGCGCGCCTACGTCCGCGGCGTCAAATTCAAAGCCAAATCGAATTTCGGCACGAGACCACGTTCACGATTCAACCGGCAGATCTGCGTGAAGTGGCGAAATTCTGTCGAGACGAACTGTCGTTTGATTATCTTATCGATATTTCCAGCGTCGATAATCTGGGCGAGGAACCGCGCTTCGAAGTTGTTTACGAGGTTTACTCGATGACACTCGCGATTCATCTACGGATAAAGCTCGCAGTGAGCGAAGAGGTCTGCGCGGTCGACACCGTGTCAGACATTTGGCCGACCGCGGATTGGCACGAACGCGAGATCTACGACATGATGGGGATTCGTTTCAACAATCACCCGGATCTGCGGCGGATTTTGATGTGGGACGGCTATCCATTCTTTCCACTACGAAAAGATTTTCCGCTGGAAGGTTTACCCAGTGAGATGCCCGACGTTGCGTTTACTACTGCTGCTCCGATGGAAGGCGGGCCATTTGTCACTCAGCCGTCGACAGCAACGGCAAAAGACCGCGAGCCGCGGGCGAGACGGCCCGAAGTATAGCCGACAGTCCTTTAATTCGCTGTGAATTAGCTCGATCTCGTTAGACCTTGCGGCGTTATCTTTTATTTGCATTGCCTCTACTGCTGATCGCAGCAGGGATTGCCTTCATCTTTCAACAGCGGCAGAACCCGGCAGGAAGCAGGCTGCCGAAGGCGGACAAGATCCTGGTCGACAAAGGAGCGCGGCGGTTAACTTTGTTTTCCGGCGGTAGGAAACTAAAGGAGTATCATATCGCGCTCGGCTTCTCGCCCATCGGGCCCAAAGAACGCGAAGGGGATGGCCGCACGCCTGAAGGAATTTACACCGTCGACTTTCACAAGCCAGACAGTGGCTTTCATCGAGCGTTGCACGTTTCGTATCCGAGCGCAGAAGACAATACGCGAGCAACAGAGGCGGGCGTATCGCCCGGCGGTGAAATTATGATTCATGGATTGCCTAACGGTCTCGGCGCGTTGGGCGCGGCTGATTGGTCGCGCGATTGGACCGCGGGCTGCATCGCCGTTACTGATCCCGAAATCGACGAGATCTACAGTTCAGTGAATGACGGAACCCCGATCGAAATTCTGCCATAATCTAGCAGGGCTTCATCGGCCTCACACAAAGTCCACAAAAGACACCAAGTTAGAGGTTCGGTAGCGCTTCCTCCAGAAGATGTGAAAAATCTATTGCGGCGTTGCGGCCAGTTTCTAGTACTTCTTCGTGGTTCAGCGTTGTCGAGGAAAGTCCGGCGGCCAAATTCGCGATGCAGGAAAATCCCGCCACTTCCATTCCGAGCGCACGCGCCTGAATTACTTCGATTACCGTTGACATTCCGATAGCATCGGCGCCGAGCTTTTGCAGCATCCGAACCTCAGCTGCGGTTTCGTATTGCGGACCCAATATCGCTGCGTAAACGCCTTCACGCAGAACGATCCCAATCTCGTGTGCGGCGTCGCGAAAAGCTTTCTGCAATCGTGGCGAATACGCATTACTCAAGTCAAGAAATTGCGCGCTCCCAATTAGCGGAGACGTTCCGGTTAAGTTGAGATGATCGCTAATCATCATCCAATCGCCCGGTCTGAATCTGACGTTTAGTCCGCCGGCGGCATTCGTGACGATCACCTTCATAATGCCGGCGTCCGCGAGCGTTCGGACATTCGCGGTTACCTCCGCGGATGAATAACCTTCGTACAAATGAACCCGCCCCTGGGCGAAAATCATAAGCTTACCCGACAGCTCGCAGAGCGAAAACTTACCGGCATGCCCGGGAACGCGCGGCCTGGGGAGTTCAGAAAACTCCGTGTACTCGATGGATTCGATCGGCTGTTGAACGATCGAATTCAGGCCGGAGCCAAGTATGATCGCGATTTCGGCCTTCCAATTACGCAGTTGCTGGCGCGCTTTAGTCATTGATGGATCGAGCAATCCCATGCTCTAAAGCGGCGAAGCCGCACGCAGGTAAACTTCGGTATGAGCCGCAATTGAGGGCGACGAGGAGCGGCCGCTCCACCTTGGTTCACGCCGCCGAGACCGGGGGCGCGCTCGCCGGCTTACGTGTGGTTGCCATCACGTCTGGGCGCGGCGGATCGTCGCGGGGCGCAGTGGTCTTGGTTTCCTGCCTCGGATAGGCAATCCGGCTATGCAGCATCGTCATCAAGGTAAAACGAAAACGCTCGGCGATAATCCGAATATCACGCAGAGTCAGATCGCACTCGGCGAGCTGCCGATCACTAATACGCTGATCAATAATATCGTTGACCAGTTGCTCGATTTTCGCAGGCGTCGGTTTCTCCAAACTGCGTGATGCGCTTTCCACCGCATCGGCCAGACTTACAATCGCGCTCTCTTTCGTTTGCGGTTTCGGTCCGCTGTAACGGAAACTTTCCTCTCGCACTTCCGGTATGTCATCCTGGCGCATCTTCATAATCTTGCCCCCGGCACGCGCGTCTTCATGCATTTGAAGTGCACGTTTGTAGAAATAGTAAACCAGCGAAGTGCCGTGGTGTTGCTGAATGATGTCGATGATGTGCTGATTGAGTTTGTGTTTGAGAGCGAGATCGACCCCTTCTTTGACGTGCGCGATGATGATCAATGCGCTCATCGTCGGCGCCAGGTCCTCGTGCGGATTTCGCTCGAAGCTCATGTTTTCGGTGAAATAATCAGGCTTCACTAGCTTTCCCACGTCGTGGAAATATGCGCAGACGCGGCAGAGCGTCGCGTTGGCGCCGATCGCCTCAGCGGCGGTTTCAGCCAGGTTCGCTACCACGAGACTGTGATGATAGGTGCCAGGCGCTTCGATGGTCATGCGACGCAAGAGCGGGTGGTTTAAATCTGAGGCCTCCAGCCACGAGATGTCAGTCGTAATTTGGAACAACGGTTCGAACATTGGTATCACACCGCCAACGATGGTGGCGGTGACGAGCCCGTTGCCGATGGCAAAGGCGCTTTGCAATCCGATCAATCCCCAATCATTTGCCGTCGGCGGAAAAAGATTGATCGGCCCGATGTAACCGAAAGTAAGCGACAAAATCCAAATGGCAGCGCCGGCACCGAGCCCGGCGCGAACGAGTTTGCTGCGCCGGCGTACTTGCAGGGTGAGATAAACAGCGGTGAACCCGCTGATCATTCCGGTGACGAGCACGGGTGCATTAACGAGCATAGGCGCATCACTTTTTCCAAACAGCACGCTGCTCCAAAGGCTGACAAAAACCGCCGCATACAAGCCGTGATTGCGGCCCAGCAGCACGCTCAGCAACAGTGGCGCGAGAGCATAGGGCGCGAGCAGCTCTGCCATCTCAGGCTGCAAGCCAAACGAATGGCTTTGGCAAAGCACGACGATAAATTTGGTAAGTGTCAGCTGAACGAGCATCACTCCGAAGACCAGAAGAATGCGGGAGCTTTGCGAGAAGGTGCGCGGCTGATTGATCCACAACATCATCAGCGCGGTCAGGAAAAAGAGCAGCGCGATGACGAAATTCTTTGTCACCTCTTGCTGGTTGCCGCTGAAGATGAGCAAAGCGAGCCCGGCGATGAAGGCAAGAAACAGAACCCCCTTCATTCCCACGGAATACTCCAGCCCGCGGAGCAAATCGTTGCGGGCGCGACGGCGGCGTAGTTTTCCAGAGGCCAGCCCGCGGCGAACTAATTCGCTACGTTTGAAAAAGTCGATCATTACTTACGCCCCGAGGGTGTCCGGTGCTGCTGGTAGGCGTTAATTATGGCACGGACCAGCGGGTGACGCACGACATCACGTTCGGTAAAGTAGCTCATTGCGATACCCGGCACATTTTTCAATGCCTGGAGCGCCTCCACTAAACCCGAACGCTTGTTTGCCGGTAAATCAATTTGCGTCACGTCGCCGGTTACGACGCACTTGGAATTCATGCCGATGCGAGTGAGCAACATGAACATCTGTTCAGTGGTGGCGTTTTGCGCTTCATCGAGAATAACGAACGCATTGTTGAGAGTGCGGCCACGCATGTAAGCGAGCGGCGCTACTTCGATGACTTCCCGTGAAAGCGCACGCTCCAGTTCCTCCGCTTCCATCATATCGTGCAAAGCGTCGTAGAGCGGTCGTAAATAGGGTGTGATTTTTTCCTGCAAATCTCCCGGGAGAAATCCGAGCGCCTCACCCGCCTCGACCGCCGGCCGCGCCAGAATGATTCTCGAAACTTGTTCCTTCTTTAGCGCCGCTACCGCCATCGCCACCGCCAAATAAGTTTTGCCGGTGCCGGCCGGCCCAATGGCGAAGACGACATCGTGTTTTTCAATGGCCTCGACGTAATTTTTTTGTCCAACCGTGCGTGCGATGACCGGCGTCTTGCGCGACGATGTAACGATACGAGCGGAGATCGCGTCCGACAAATTATCGGCACGTTCTTCACTTACGGAATTGAGCGCGTAATTAAATTCATGTTTCTGAATGTCGATGCCGCGTTTGCGCGCCTCCTCCAACTGATCGAAAACACGTTGGACACGGTCCAGTTTGTCCGGCTCCCCTTCTATTTTCACCCAACCCTCGCGTGTCGTCACACGTACTCCCAGGGAATCTTCCAAATTTTTCAATAGCTTAATGTCGTTGGCGTAGAGGGACTGCAACGCCCGCGCGCTTTCAAATTCCAAAGTACGAGTCTCAGTCATTGATCAAATCGCCCGCGTTCGTAGCACAGACATCTTACGCCAGTCCGGCTCGGACCTGGTGGGGCCAACGGGCATCTGCCCTTGAATGACAATACAACTTTTATCGGAACCCGTAAACCAGCGCCCAATGGGTGCGCTCCTCCGGCGATTCTTCGATCGCAACGATTATATAGTAACTATCGGTCGAGGTTGGAACGACGTGGGCAGCGGCGAAGTGCCCTTTTTGCCAGCTATCAGGTTGCTCCACTAATTTTCCGTCCTTATCGTAAATATGCACCGAAATCCTTGCCCGATTCACTTCTGTACCCATCCAGAACCAATATTCGTTGCCTTTGAATAGCTGCTGGCGCACCGCCTTTTTTTCGCCCGCCGCGAGGTCTCCGCCCCAATAGTCCTCTCGCACTTGGAACCCTTCACGGACATACGGCTCGGCCGCCTGAAGCGCAAAGGATTGGGCGTCGTCCACCGACGCAAAGACCGCTATACCCGCCAGTACTGAGGCGCCCGTCAAAATGAATGCAACTCGGTAACGCGAATTCATCCCTAGCGCGTCACGATCTCGCCATCCAGGCGCGTCGTAATTGCATTGATCGTTTTCACCGCAGCCGGCGTGATCGGTTTGCCCCCGGTATCAATCAAAGGTCGCACTTCCCCCAGTGCCTGTTTGATACTTTGTACGACCGGGACGTTGTATTCCGGCATCCCCGTCAAGCGATCGCCGAAATATCTCAGGAGGTCCGGCTGGTGCAAAAGTTCCGCCCCTTCCGGGGTAAAATGCCGGTCCACCACCGCAGTTAAAATCTGAGTACCCCGCAGCCAGCCGCCAAGGCTGACCAGTTGCGAAAGCTTTTGATCCTGCAATTCGTCCATCGCTTGTTGCACACTGTTCTGAGTACGATCGAGTTCATGGCGGACGTTTTCCCATTTCCGCTTGTCAGCCGCTTCCGTGATCGCTTTCGCGTGCGGGGTAATGGATGCGCCTACGCCGATAGCCTTAGCCAGAGTCAGAACGCGCTGACCGATTTCTTTAACCGCGGGGGCATCCTGCGCCTGGACTGCGATGAATCCATCCGCGATGACATTGCCAAGAAGTAGCGCCGTTCTGGGACGTTCACTGAAGTTGGCGCTTTTTTCGGTCCTCACATATTCTTTCCAGTTGACCGGCCCGAGTTTGTTCAAGGCGCTGAAGACCTCGCCCGGCAATGGAACGACTACGTCCTCCACCGTTTTGTACTGCTTAATGTTAATTTGCTGCGGGACAGACGCTGCCTGGACGCTGAGCGCGACCACTGTCAGAGTAAACCCCGCCACCTTGCTATTTTTAAAGACTGAAATCATCGGCTGCTTCGACTGTTGATTTCGACCCAGTATTCAGGATTAATGCAACTCTAAATAGAAGTAAGTTTCGCTCAACTCCCACCTCCGTGATCTCCTTAAATCGCATCGACCCAGGCATCCGGCGGCATTTCCTTCAACTTTTGTGAATTCAGAACGACTGCAGCAGATTCTTGACCGCGCCAGTCAACGGCGCCTGCTCGTCATTGGCGATTTGATGCTCGACGAGTTCGTTTGGGGTAAGGTTGGACGCATTTCGCCGGAAGCACCGGTTCCGGTGGTAGAAGTGTCCGGGGAAACGTTTTATCCGGGGGGCGCGGCCAACGTCGCGCGCAATTTGCGCGAGTTTACCGCCAATGTCGCCGTTGCCGGGATGATCGGGCGAGACCGCGGTGGCGATAAGCTCCGGCAATTATTGACCGACCAAAGGATCGATACTTCCGCCTGTTCCGTCGCAGCGGATTTTCCCACCATTGTTAAGACCCGCATCATCGCACGGCAGCAGCAGGTGGTTCGGGTGGACAGGGAGAAGGTTCTGGCGCCAAATGAAAAGCAGATCGAGTCGGTTGTTGGCTGCGTGAAGAAAATGCTGCCCGAAATCGACGGCATCATTTTCGAAGATTATGGAAAGGGGTTTCTCGCGGAAAAGCTTGTCTCCGGAATCGTGGCGCCAGCACGCGCCAAAAAAAAGATCATCGCAGCCGACCCAAATCCACGGAATAATATTCCGTGGCGCGGGTTGTCAGTGGTGAAGCCGAATCGGAGCGAAGCATTTCATGCTGCTGGAATTCCCCTGCAGGAATCGGACACTGACGACAAAGCCTTGAAGAAAGTGGGCGCTACTCTATTACAAAAATGGCGCGCAGACCTGGTCCTGATCACGCTGGGCGAGGAAGGGATGATGCTCTTCCAGCGCAATCAGAAACCACACCACGTGCCGACGAAAGCGCGCCAGGTCTTTGACGTTTCGGGTGCGGGCGACACTGCGATCGCTTTGTTTACCCTGGCGCTTTGCAGTGGTGCTACGCCCCTGGAAGCAGCGGAGATCGCTAATCACGCCAGCGCCGTGGTCGTGGGTAAACTCGGAACGGCCACTGTTTCGCCCCATGAATTGCGTAACAGTTTCGAAAATGGCTGATGGAAAGACTGTGTTTTTCGATCGTGACGGCACCATCATGCACGATGTGAATTACTGTTCCGATCCCAAGGATGTCCACATTTTCCCCTGTGTCGCCCAATCATTGCGAAGATTAAAGGCGGACGGATACAAATTGATCATGGTCACGAACCAAAGCGGGATTGGCCGCGGTTATTTCACACGCGAGCAATACAATGCCGTGCATGCCGAAGTGCTTCGGCAAATCGGTGATCCGCTGATTGATGCAACCTACTTTTGTCCGGATGTCCCCGGTACGGAATCAAAATGCCGCAAACCCGCTCCGGGAATGATCTTACAAGGCGCGCGCGAGCACGCGGTCGATCTCAGCCGTTCAATTATGGTTGGCGACAAAGAGATCGATGCGCACTGCGGACACAATGCCGGAATTAAAGCGATTCGTGTCCGCACCGGTTTTGAAACAAACACCGCTGACAGCTCGGCCGACTGGGTGGCGGAAGATTTTGCAGCAGCGACGGATATTATTTTGACGAAGTTCGCGCCGCCATGATTGCGCCCGCACCAACCGGCGTCCCGAGCGTAGTCGACCGATCCTGCAATATAAGCTTTAAGGTAACGCCACGGGATGACACATGAGCGCTGTTGTCATCATTCCCGCCCGCTGGGATTCATCACGATTTCCCGGAAAACCACTTTACGAAATCGCGGGCAAGCCGTTGCTTCGACACGTCTGGGAACGCTGCTGTCGCGCGCGAAAAATCGACACCACGGTCATCGCCACTGATGACATGCGCATCGCTGAGGCGGCTTTCGTTTGGGGGGCGGAGGTCGCCCTGACTTCGGCCAAACATCAGAGCGGAACGGATCGCATTGCCGAGGTGGCAAAACGCTCGAAGAAATTTTCGATCATTGTCAACGTGCAGGGCGACGAGCCGCTGGTCAATCCGCGATTGATTGATCGGTTCGTTGAAACGCTGTGGACGAATCCCGATGTCGGAATTGTCACCGCAGCGCATCGGTTTTCCGACGCGCGAGATGCCCTTTCCCCACATCAGGTGAAAGTGGTAATCGATCGTGCAGGCAACGCGCTCTATTTTTCGCGCGCACCCATTCCAGCTTCAAGAAATACCGAGGGCAGTCGTTCTTTGTTTCTTCGGCACCAAGGCATTTACGGCTTTCGTCGCGCTACTCTTTTGCAATTCGTGCAGTGGAAACCCAGGCCACTAGAGCGGTGCGAATCACTCGAGCAATTGCGCGCATTGGAGAATGGTGTAAGAGTTCATGTGCTCGTCACTAAACATGGTTCGCCCGGTGTCGACACGCCGGCAGATGCTCACGCTATAGCCGCTTCGCTGCGTGACTACAACCTGCGAAGGCCTTGCCGATGAAATACATTTTTGTCACCGGCGGCGTGGTTAGCTCTCTCGGCAAGGGACTGGCCGCTGCCGCCCTTGGCACCCTCCTTGAATTACGCGGACTGCGCGGCGCTTGCCAGAAATTCGATCCCTATCTCAATGTTGATCCGGGAACGATGAGCCCGTTTCAGCACGGCGAAGTCTATGTCCTGAACGATGGCGCTGAGACCGATCTCGATCTGGGCCATTACGAGCGTTTCACTAATTGCGTGCTTTCACGGCACAATAATCTTACCAGCGGCCAGGTTTACGAATCGGTCATCAATCGCGAGCGGCGCGGCGACTATCTGGGGAAAACCGTCCAGGTGATACCACATGTCACCGATCAGATTAAGGCACGAATTCGCGAGCTTTCCGATGAATCAAAATACGATGTCGTGATTACTGAGGTTGGTGGCACCACCGGTGACATTGAAGGGCTGCCTTTCCTGGAAGCGATTCGGCAATTCATTCTCGAAGTCGGTGCACAGAATGTCGTGAACATTCACGTCACGCTCATTCCTTATATTAAGGCAGCGCGGGAATTAAAAACCAAACCGACTCAGCAAAGTATCGCCAAGTTGCGCGAGATCGGTCTGCAACCGCAGGTACTGATGTGCCGGACCGAGCACCCACTGGATGCCGAACTGCGCCAGAAGCTTTCCATGTTTTGCAGTGTTGCGCCGGAAGCGGTCATTGAATTCCGCGATGTCGCGCACAGCATTTATGAAGCGCCGCTGATAATTCACGAGGAAGGCATGGACGCGCTCATTTGTAAGTTACTCGGTCTGCAAACGCCGGAGCCCGACCTAGGTAACTGGCGCAAATTTGTCGAGCGAGTGGTCTCGCCTAAGAAGAGAGTCAAAATTGCTGTTGTCGGCAAGTACATCGATTTGCAGGATGCCTATAAATCCATCTACGAATCGTTAACTCACGCCGCTGCCAGCCAGGATTGCGGGATCGAGTTGAAATTGATCGACGCCGAGACTTTAGAGGATGGAGTAAACGGTAAGCTCAAGGATGTGGCCGGTATCCTTATTCCTGGTGGCTTTGGAGATCGCGGGGTGGAAGGGAAAATCGAGGCCGCGCGTTTCGCACGCGAGAACAAGCTGCCATATCTCGGCCTTTGTCTCGGCATGCAGGTGGCGACGATTGAATTCGCGCGCAACGTCTGCGGCATGACCAATGCCAACAGCACCGAGTTCGATCGGACAGCCTCCGAGCCGGTGATTTGTTTGCTCGAGGAACAGCGGGAAGTGCGCAACAAAGGGGCCAGCATGCGACTTGGAACCTGGCCGACCAAAATTCAACCTGGCACGCTCGCGGAAAAAATTTACGGAAAAGATGAAGTGCTCGAGCGTCACCGACATCGCTACGAATTCAATATGAAATATCGCGAGCAAATGCGCGAAAAAGGCTTCGAAATCTCCGGCACTTCACCTGATGGCTCGCTCGCCGAATTAGTCGAGTTGCGCGATCATCCCTACTTTCTGGCCTGCCAATATCATCCTGAGTTTCAAAGCAAACCGAATCAGCCGCACCCTCTCTTCAAAGGCTTTATTCAGGCGGCGTTGGCGCATCAGCGCTAAGGCGCGTTCTTAAATTGTCCTCCTGAGCCTAGCGAAGGATCTCCCAAAGCCTGTTAACGTGTCCAAACATTGCGGGGTCTCTCGCTGTCTTTGCGGCTCGAGATGACAACGTTCTTGCCGTCGCGATCTTAATCAGCGCGTCTATTCGACGCTCTTTCCAATCGATCGTTGATCGCTCCCCCTATCCCCTGCTCCGGCACTCGCTCGGCCACAATCAAATCGAGATTTTCGACATCCAATTCACGCAACATCCTGAACAAATTCGCAGCGGCCTCACGCAAGTTGCCGCTTTGGCTCAAGTGACGCACGGCCACAAAGTTCTGGACTTCGCAAAGGGCGCCTATAGCCGCCGTGGCTGACCGCGGGCCGGGCTCACCGACCCCGGCTACACAGCGAAAAAAAAGCGCTCCAACCCGTTTTCCATTCGGGGTCGAGAGGTTCTTCAAATCATCGACTAACGTCAATCGAGTCTTCGGTGCGTAATGCGTCGGTAATTGTCCCGGCGCAATGATCACACCGGCCGATATTCGCTCACGCACCTCTCCAAAGGGATGAAGCGTTTCCTCTGGAATCGGCCCCCGCCGCAACACTTCGATCACACCATCCACGATCCGAACGATGGTCGATTCAATCCCGTGTTCGGCGGCCCCGCCATCGATAATCAATGGAATCCGGCCGTTCAATTCATCCAACACATGTTGGCCGGTCGTTGGGCTGACGCGCCCAAATCGATTCGCACTCGGCGCCGCCAACGGCCGATTCAACGCGCTTACGATTTCACGGAAAACTGGGTGCGCGCTCATCCGCACCGCGACAGTCTCTAACCCGGCTGTGACAATGTCCGGGACGACGTCGTGCTTTCGAAAAATAATCGTTAACGGGCCTGGCCAGAATTTTTCAATGAGTCGAAGCGCAATCGGCGACTCAACGATCGCGATCTCATCCAATACCTCGCGATTGGGCAAATGCACAATCAGCGGATCGAACCGCGGCCGTTCCTTGGCTTCGAAAATTTTAGCGACGGCATCGGGATTAAGCGCGTCGGCTGCCAGTCCGTAAACAGTTTCGGTCGGCAAGGCCACCACTTCGCCCTCGCGCAAAAGCTTGATCGCCTTCGCGCAGGCCTCACTGGAGTCCGCCCTAACTACTGCAGCCGCGCCAGTCTGGTTTGGATCGTCCGCTTGGTTTCCGCTAGATGTCTGTCCGG
>QHPU01000076.1 GCA_003219175.1 Verrucomicrobiota bacterium
TGGGCGGCGCCAAGGCGGGTTATGACGGCATCGTCGCGTTCTCGCAAACCGACTTCACCGAGGATCTGAAGAAGATCTCGGTGCCGGTTCTGGTCATGCATAGCCAGGACGACCAGATCGTGCCCTACCAGGCCTCCGGTCCACTTTCAGCCAAGCTCCTCAAGAAGGGAACACTGAAGACGTACAAAGATCTGCCTCACGGCATGATCACGACGCACGCCGACGTCATCAACGCCGACTTGCTCGCATTTTTCAAAGCGTAAGTCATGAGCGCACAATCGCGCGAGATTTCGCGGCGACGTTTCACTGCGTCCGCTGGTCTTACGGCAACCGCTGTCTGCGTTGTACCGTATCGCGTTTTCGGTGCCGAAGAGAACTTGGTGGCCGCTTCGCGCAAGGCGGGCGAGACGGCGAACATTACCGTTCAGGGGCTGCGTGGAAACATCAGTGCCCTGATCGGTTCCGGTGGAAATATTGCCGTGCTACCGGGAGGCGATGGCAAAGTCATCATTGATTCTGGATTCTTTGGCACGCGCAGCAAAATTGCTGATGCGTTAAGCAGTCTTAGTCCCGATCCGATCAAGCATTTGGTCAACACGCATTGGCATTTCGATCACACCGACGGCAACGAGTGGATGCACTCCGCCGGCGCTGTAATCACAGCCCACGAGAATACGAAAAAGCATCTTACCACCAGGACGCGAGTGGAAGATTGGAACTTCACTTTTCCGGCCTCGCCGGCCGGCGCGATTCCAACCGATCTGTTCACGACTGACAAGACGCTTCATCTTAATGGCATCACCATCGCGCTTAAATATTATGGCCCAGCTCATGCCGATGGCGATATCTCGGCTTATTTTGTTGAAGCTGATGTCCTCCACACCGGCGACACGTGGTGGAACGGACATTACCCGTTCATCGATTATTCGACCGGCGGAAACATTGACGGTATGATCAAAGCAGCGGAAGCAAATGTCGCGACGGTGACAGACAAGACCATCGTTATTCCTGGACACGGCCCCGTCGGCGGCAAAGCCGAAATGATCGCGTATCGCGACATGCTGACTGACATTCGCGACCAGATAACTACTCTCAAAGAACACGGCAAATCTCTTAATGAAATAGTGGCCGCAAAGTCCACTGCTGCTTATGACGCCAAGTGGGGAGGATTTTTCATCAATGGCGAGTTCTTTACGAAGCTGGTTTACAAAGGCGTTGGATAAATAGCTGACTCGATGCTCAAGCTCGCCGAAGCCAACCGCGCGATTGTCGCCGCGAAAGCGTATGCCCGCGATCACGGCTACTTAATCAGTGTCACCGTAGTTGATGCGATGGGTCATCTTATCGCCCACCAGCGGATGGACGGCGCTCTTCTTCTTTCCAGCTACGGCTCCGTGGGGAAAGCTATTGCAGCAGCCGGTCTTGGACTTCCAAGCGGAGAAGAATCTGACGTGGATTTAAACCGATCTTCGGTTTCTGGCATCCTTGCACATGGGTTGGCTGTCATTCGTCGGCCGGGCGGCTTACCTATCAAGCGGGGAGGAGAAGTCGAAGGCAGCATTGGAGTTAGTGGCGCGCCGACGGATAAACAGAACGAGGAATGTGCGCGCCGCGGTGTCGGAGCTATCGGTTCGAGAGCGACGAAGCGGACAAAAAAGAAAAACACATGAATAAGAAAACAAAAGTCGTAGTCATCGGAGGCAGCGGCCTCATTGGATCAAAGGTGGTAAATATTCTTCGCCAGCGCGGTCATGGGGTCGTTGCGGCATCGCCTTCTAGCGGCGTAAACACGCTCACGGGTGAAGGATTGGCGGAAGCGCTGAAGGGCGCGCAAGCAGTGGTTGATGTGGCGAACTCACCGTCCTTCGAAGATAAGCCGGCTATGGATTTCTTCGAAACCTCAGGTCGCAATCTTCTTGCCGCAGAAAAGGCGGCAGGCGTGAAGCATCACGTGGCGCTATCGGTGGTGGGCACCGATCGCCTGACTGGAAGTGGTGCGGGCTCTCTAAGTGGTTACTTTCGCGCGAAGATGGCCCAGGAAAATCTGATCAAAGCTTCTGGGATTCCGTTTACGATCGTGTACGCGACACAATTCTTCGAGTTCGTGAAAGGCATCGCGCAATCGGCTACTGGCGCTTCAACCATTCGATTGTCGTCAGTCCTTATGCAGCCGATCGTTTCGGATGATGTCGCTGCCGCGGTGGCAGACGTAGCCCTTGGGCAACCGGTAAATGGTATGATCGAAGTAGCCGGCCCTGACCAGATCCGACAGGATGAACTTGTTAGGCAATTTCTTGCCGCAACGGGCGACACCCGGAACGTAATTACCGACGCAAACGCGGGCTACTTCGGTATCGCGGTGAATGATGAAAGCCTTGTGCCCGGCGATGCCGCCCGCCTTGGTAAGACGCATTACAAGGACTGGCTCAAACGCTCTTCGGCGCAAAAGCCCGCATAAACTCAGAAAGGAGTCGAACAAAAACGAAAAAACACGAAGTCGCAATTCCTCAACTCGGTCTAATTGCTGGCACCCGTGCAATGCTCGGCGCGGATGAATCCACAACAACCCACAGAGATTAGCCAATTCAAACAAATGAATACAGATAAGCTTAAGCAACTGGCCCGCGATCTAAGGAAAACACCACCGCATAGCCCACGTGACACGCTCGGCGGGTTCGTCATTGCCGCACGGATGCTCGACAAAGCTCGGGCCGATCTGCTCGGCATCAATGGCGAGTACAACTTCTATCCGTGTGGCTTAGGCGCTTACTTTTGGAAGTTCACCGGCCTGGACGCGATGAAGTTCAAGGAGTTCGTTGCCACCGGCGCGGCTGACGATGAGGTTGATCACTGGATCCGTGAGAACACGACACAGAAAGATCCCACGGCGATTATTAAATGGAATAACGAGATGCGTTGCGTGCGGCTTTGTGATCTTTCGCAAGAGGTTCAGGAATATTTTGAAACTTACATTCCGCAGTTCTGTCATCCGCCAAGTAAAGTGAAGTTTTTCTTCGATGTTTACGATGTCGAAGAAGGAGTGCTTTAGCTCGTTGCGTCGCAGCTTCATGATACTGCCGCGCGTCTTGGCAAGCACTTCGGATGAACTTTTGCCCAAACATCTCAAGAACAACCAGACCACATAACGAAAGGAATATCACAATGAAAGAAATCCGAACTTCAAAATCAGTCTGCCGGTTACGCTTCACTTACGCACTTAGTGTTAGTGCACTCATCGTCACTCTCGGCGCGGGTTCTGCGATAGCTGCTGACGAAGGTCCAAAGGTCACGGTCGTCTTCGACCACGCTATCCCCAATGTGCCTGGAAAAAGTATGAAGGGTATCCTCGTTGAATATGGACCCGGTGTTGCGTCGGTAGGCCATACGCATCCCAGGTCTGCTTTCATCTATGCAACCGTTCTTGAAGGAGCGATCCGAACTTCGGTCAACGATGGCCCCCCCGTTATTTATCGCGCCGGTCAGAACTTCCCCGAGATGCCTGGTGATAGACACACTCTTGATGAGAATGCGAGCAAGACCGAACCCGCTAAGCTGCTGGCCGTGTTCGTGGTGAATACGGACGAAAAGGAGCTCTTAACGCCGATCGGAAAATGAGACTACGGGGTCGGAATGGAGACGCCAATTCGTATTCTCGGTATCACTGGCAGTCTGCGGCGCGGATCATACAATCGCGCCAGCGCTGCGGGCTGCAACTGGACTTGCGCCGAAAGACGCAACCGTCGAAACGTTCGAGCTCTATGGCATTCCTCCGTTTAACCAGAACGAGGAGCAGAATCCGCCGGCCAAAGTCGCGGAGTTGAAAAGACGGATACGCGAGGCGAATGCTATTCTGTTCGTTACGCCGGAATACAATTGGTCCGTGTCCGGTGTATTGAAAAATGCAATTGATTGGGCTTCGCGTCCCCACGGCGACAGCGCCTGGAGTGGCAAACCGGCCGCGATCATGGGTGCATCCACAGGAGCCATCGGCACCGCGCGTGCGCAAAATCATCTGCGGCAGATTCTCGTGTATCTCAACATGTTCCCAATCAATCAGCCCGAAGTGTTGATCAGCCACGCCATGGACCGCTTTGATCAGGAAGGAAATTTGACTGACGTGCTTACGAGTGAACCTATCATCGGACTTCTACAGAATTTCGTGGACTGGGCCCGGCGCATCGAACCGAAATGAAACAGGCAGAGCGATTCCAATTTACAAGTACTGATGACCTTGCCTCCCGGGCTTTTCTTCTGGGATTTGTCCCGTGTTAGGGTAACGGCATGCATAACCATGCCCACGTTAGACATCCTAAGGAACTACTTCAGGAAGCCAGAGACAGGAGACGCCGCGACCACAAGCTCCTTTATTACAACGACGTCATGTTACAGTGGATCACTAACCATGTGCTGGCATCGATGATCCTTTTTGACATCGCCTTGATTGTGCCGCTGCTCACGCTAAACGCGCCGGACACAGTTAAAATTACTCTTGGCGTTATTTCTGGCAGTTGGATTCAGTGGTGGGCTTTGCCAGCACTACAACGCAGCCAAAACAGGACCCAGACCCAAAATGAAGCCAAGGCCCAAGTCGACCACGAGACGCTCACTTACCTTGCCAAATTGCAGGATGAACAGATGACCGAACTTAAAGGCATTACCGAAATTCTGCGTGCGCTAAAGGAGAAGTAAATCGGCTACGACGTCGCCGCGGCGAGTTTCTTTGTTGATACCCCCTGCCAAAATGCTCTATCCGGTTTTGCCGGTATTTCTGACTCAAACTCTGAAGGCGAGCGGCAGTATCGTCGGGCTGGTAGAAGCTTTCGCCCAGGCAACGAAGAACTGTAGGTAATCTTGGAAATCGAAGCGGCTTGCCTTGCAGGCCGTGAAAGGCTGGCTATCGGTGACGAGCTTTGGCCGTCAACGGGTCGAGCAAGAACCAAAAGGATGAAAATCGTGCGCCAAATCATGATTGGAAACACTGAATCGGTAGAACTATCGCGGCGCGTCGGAAGACCGATTACCACCGGCAAGTCTCGCATCGAGCGACCATTTTTTTCCCGCGCCGACAATGAGCAGAAAGAGCAGGCCGAGCCACATGGAGAAATCCGTGCGCGCTTCGTGCATCATGCTCCAAAAACCGTAACGCGGCAGTTTCGGGAGGGAGAATCCCCAGAAGCCGTAGCCCAGTAGGATAGGGATTTTGGTGGAGAGAATCGCAATGCTCGAATCAATAAGCAACAAGATCGCCGCAGGTCGTGTGAGGAAACCGAGAATGATCAGCGCGCCGCAAATGGTTTCCACGCCGCCAACAAACGGACCCATGAGTTGCGGCGACGGAATGCCGATTTTCTGAAAGCGCCCGACCGCAAGCTCTGCCGGATAGAGAAATTTTTGGATACCTTCGGAGAGAAACACGCTGCCAACCAGCAGCCGTACGAGAATTGTCGCAGGCGGAGCATCAGCATACAGAATCCGTTTGAGTGTGTTCACCGTGTTATCAATCCTATTCTTCGATTAGTTCATGGAATAGTTCGCGCAGTTTCGCCTTGGCAGCAGCGAGCGCCTTGCGGCCGGCAGCCGTCGCCCGATACTCGCGCCAGAAGCGTCTGCCGGAGCGCCGATCGGCGGAGCGCAGATAGCCCTTTTGCTCCATCCCGCGCAGCATGGGATAGAGCGTACCGGGGCTGAGCCGGTAGCCGTGCCGGCGCAATTCCTCGATCATCCAGTGGCCGACCAGAGGTTCTTTGCTGGCATGATGCAGAATGTGCAGCCGGATAAAGCCGGAAAGCCAGGCTTGGTAGCGATTTTCAGTATCGTCTTTCGATGTTGCCATTCGATGTCCAATTTCAGTATCGAATCATACATCCAACGTGGCTGTTAGAAGCGAAAGTTTTGTTCAATGGAAAGACTCGTTCAATCGAGACGCGAGTTCCTCCAGACCAGCGGGCTGGCCGCCGGGGCGCTTTTGTTGTCGCCAGAAAATCTCTTGGCTGCTGAAGCCGAAGCGACCGCCGACTACACGCTGCGCATCAAGGCGGCTCCTATCGAGATTGCGCCGCATCAAATTCTTTCCACCATCACCTACAATGGCCAGTTCCCCGGGCCGCTCATTCGCTTTAAAGAAGGCCAGCAGGTGACGGTGGACATCTTCAATGAGACCGATACGCCTGAACAATTGCATTGGCATGGCCAGAAAGTCTCTACCGACGTCGATGGCGCTGCCGAAGAAGGAACGCCTTACATCCCTGCACATGGCAAGCGCCGCATCACGTTCACGCCTAATCCGGCCGGTTTGCGCTTCTATCATACGCACAATCGCGCCGGGGCCGATCTTGCAGCGGGGCAATACAGCGGCCAGGTTGGGCCGGTTTACATCGAGCAGAAGGAAAATCCAGGCCGCTACGATCGCGAAGTCTTTCTTGTTTTGAAAGAATTCGAACCGACTCTCAGCCGCGGCGGCGACATGTCTCAGGATTTTCTTTCGCCTTCCGTGGTTGATAAAGCTCTCATGGAAACCGGTGAAGTTGCCATGAAAGCTTCCCTGGCCAAGGGGATGCCGCACGGGTACGAAGTTGGCTACAAGTTCTTTACCATTAACGGCTGGATGCTCGGCCATGGCGAACCCATCCGGGTTAAACAGGGTGAGCGCGTTCTTTTTCACATTTTGAACGGCAGCGCCACGGAAATTCGCAGTCTTGCCTTGCCCGGCCACTCTTTCGAAGTCATCGCGCTCGATGGAAATCCGGTTCCGAGTCCTGCGCAGATTCCCGTTTTGTGGTTGGGCACTGCAGAGCGTATTTCTGCAGCCGTTGAGATGAACCGTCCCGGTGTGTGGATCCTGGGCGATCTCGCGGACGACGATCGTCACCACGGTATGGGCATCGTGGTCGAATACGCCGGCCACAAAGGCAAACCACAGTGGGCGGCGCCCAAGCCGTTTCGTTGGGACTACACGCGCTTTGCCAAGCCCGGCGCGTCCGCCCCCGAGCCCGACGAAACCTATGATATGACTTTCGCCAAAGACAACGCCGCTGAAGAAGGTTTCAACCGCTGGACCATCAACGGGGTCGCCTATGCAATGAGTAACGAAATAGCCCTTGCTTCATTCCATTTAAAGCAGGGCAAACGCTATCGCCTTCGGATGCGCAACGCCAGTGACGACATTCATCCCATCCATCTTCATCGCCACAGTTTTGAACTTACGAACCTCGCAGGAAGAAAAAGCGCGGGCGTCTTGAAGGATGTAGTCATGCTGGGCGGCTATCAAGAGTTAGACGTTGACTTCGTTGCCGACAACCCTGGGCTTACCCTTTTCCACTGCCACCAACAACTGCACATGGACTTCGGATTCATGACGCTTTTCGACTACGTATAGGCATAGACCCGAAAACCATCGCGGTCGCGGTAACGCCCGCTAATCCATGGGATCTTCCGGCATAACTCCTCGATCCGGCACTGGGCTCTCAAGGAATACGTTTCTTCTGGCCTTCGCGAGTCTGTTTGCGGACATCTCAACGGAAATGCTTTATCCCGTGCTGCCGCTGTTTTTGACGCAAACATTGAAAGCCACCGGCAGCATCGTTGGCTTGGTGGAAGGATTTGCTCAGGCGATTCAGAACATCGTGCAGGGTTTTTCCGGCACGCTTTCCGATAAGCTGCACAAAAGAAAAGGTATTGCGCTGGCTGGTTATCTCGCAGCGGCAATAGCCAAGCCTTTGATGGGTATTTCAACGGCCTGGCAGGGCGTCTTCGGTGCACGGTTGCTAGATCGACTAGGCGCTGGGACACGGTCGGCTCCGCGCGATGCGCTCATTGCATCTTCGGTGGACGAAAACGCGCGGGGGAAAGCCTTTGGACTAGAAGGCATTGGCGATAATACCGGCGCTTTCGTCGGGCCGCTCTTGGCGATCTTTCTTCTGTATTCGTTGCATGTTGGAATGCGCACTATTTTCTATCTAGCGCTCATTCCCGGCTTGCTTGCCTTTGTCATGGTCCTGCTCGTAACGGAGCGCCCAGCAGCAGTGAGGGCAAAATCAAAGATGGATGTAAACCCCCGCCAATTCCCAAGCGGATATTGGAAATACCTTTCGGTGATCGCTCTTTTCGGATTGGGCAATTCCAGCAATTCATTTTTGATTTTGCGGACACAGGATATTGGCGTCCCCTTGGAGACGACGATCTTGATGTATGCTCTGTTCAACCTTGGCGCCGCACTCATTTCATTTCCCGCCGGCTCCTTCTCCGACAAATTGGGAAGAAAAAATGTGCTGCTCGTCTCGTTTATCATTTTTACGCTCACCTATATTGGCTTTGCGCATGTACAGAATGCCCTAATTTTCGCCGCACTATTTATCTTCTACGGTCTATATCAGGGAATATTTCGGGCAGTCGGAAAAGCATTCGCATCAGATTTTGTTCCCGAAAATTTACGAGCAAGCGGAGTCGGATGGTACAGCAGCACCGTCGGGTTGTTGGGACTGGTGGCGAGTGTCGTAGCCGGACTGCTTTGGGACCGAGTAGGCCACGCCGCCGTATTCTATTATGGCGCGATTTTCGGTCTCGCCGGTAGCATTGGACTCATTGTTCTGACTCCAAAACACGACCACCCCGGCGCGGCGTGACCGGCCGACATGAAATGACTGAGGGCGAGAAAACGCATTCTTACAAAAAGGAAACAGCAAAGCCTCGGGTCGTCATCGTGGGCGGCGGCTTTGGCGGACTCTGCGCAGCACGCGGGTTAGCCGGTGCTCCGGTCAGCGTGACGCTGATCGACAAGCGCAACTATCATCTCTTCCGTCCCATGCTCTACCAGGTCGCGACCGGCTTGTTATCCGCCGATCAAATTTCCGGGGCACTGCGATCGATCCTGAGCCGACAGGTAAATGTAGAGGTGCTGATGGACGAAGTCAGCGGCGTCGATACGGACAAGCGCCTGGTTCGTCTGAAACAGCATTCAATCTCTTACGACTACCTGGTCCTTGCCACCGGCATTCGATACAACTACTTCGGACACGACGAGTGGCGGCACGTGGCACCCGGGCTCGAATCCTTGGATGACGCGGACCTGATTCGCGGCAAGATCCTGCTTGCATTCGAGCGTGCCGAGGAGATGGCTGCTCTCGATCACGCCGATACCGAGGCAATACGGCAACTGCTCACCTTCGTGCTGGTCGGTGCGGGCACAGTCGGCGTGGAAATGGCGAGCACGCTCGCGGAGATGTCGCGGATGGCGTTGGCGCATGACTTTCGTCACATCGATGCGCGCGACGCGCAGATCCTGCTGTACGAGGCGGCACCGCGCGTGCTTCCAACATTTCCCGAAGATCTCTCGGCAAAGGCGCAGCGTCATCTCGAGAGCTTAGGCGTGAAGATTTACACGAACACGCGAGTGACCAGCGTGGATGCTGACGGAGTCGTGGCGGATGGCCAGCGCGTGCGCTCGAGCACGGTGTTGTGGGGAGCCGGAGTGCTGGCCTCACCAGCGGGTCACTGGTTAGGCGCGGCGATGGATAAGTCGGGAAAAATCATCGTCGGCTCCGACCTGTCAGTGCCGGGTCATCCTGAGATTTTTGCAATTGGTGACACGGCGTACGTCGTTGCGCCTTCGCGGAATTTGCTGGGGATCAAAGCCAAAGAGCCGATGGTCATGCCGGGCGTTGCACAGCCTGCCATTCAAGGAGGAAGGTACGTGGCAGCCCTGATTCGACGACGCGTGGCGGGACAGAGGCCGCCGGCGCCCTTCTGGTATTGGGACAAAGGCGATCTCGCGATCGCGGGGCGTAGGTACGCGCTCGCCGATCTTCGCATGCTTCGCTTCACCGGATTTCCGGCGTGGATTGTCTGGGCGGTCGTGCACATCTATTTCCTGATCGGGTTCGCGAACCGGTTGTTCGTCATGCTGCAATGGTTCCTGGCTTTTCTAACCAAACGTCGGCAGGTGCGCGTCTTTCCTGGACAAGAACGAGCCGCAGAGGCTAAGTAGGATGCTTCTCCAGAGGAGTTCAACGGCGCCAGTTATGTTTTGGGTCACTGACGGGGAGCAGCCGCTGAAGATTCTACCCGCGCCGATCGGTGATGAAACGGGACTTTTGTGCTTCCTGTTCGCTATTCACCAGCTTTTTTAGAGAAGATGATATCGGTCACATCTTCCGGCCTGTTCTTCTCCGCCTCAGCATCTCTTGTAAAACCAAATTTCAGTAACAAAGCAGATGAGCGGACGTTGTTCTCGTGTGTCCATGCTTCTATTTTCGACAGCTTCAATGTGTTGAAGGCAAATTCCAGCACCGCAGGCAAAGCTTCGGTCATGATCCCCTTGCCGTAATAGGCAGGTAGTAACTCGTAGCCGATCTCTGCGGTGTTGCGCTCTTTGTCGAAATTCCATAATGTGAGCGTACCGATAAGTTCTGCTCCATTCTTAAAACTCACCA
Organism: Verrucomicrobiota bacterium; assembly: GCA_003219175.1. Classification (GTDB taxonomy): domain Bacteria; phylum Verrucomicrobiota; class Verrucomicrobiia; order Chthoniobacterales; family UBA10450; genus AV69. The sequence continues at coordinate 10,428 of QHPU01000076.1, forward strand.
CCCAGAAATATGAAATACCCTCGCTCAGCAGCTTTTCTATCTTATTGATGAAAGCTTTTGCATCATCTAATGATGTTGCCCTCGGCCTGTCAATAAACTCGTTGTGTTTCTCATCAGAACGAAGCAGGTATATCTCCTGCGCATCATCGATGCTCAATGGCCGCAACTGTAAACGTTCGGTAGTTAAATAAGGGAACATCTTCGTAACAAGTTATTAGCGGAGCCGCAATGCAAATGGAATCTTATCTTAGTAGAGACAAACCAGCTGCCCGAAGCTTTATATCGGGAGGAAGGAGAACATATGCCCCAGGTTTCTTTCGAGCGTGATATCACAGCATTGTTTCGCCCTGTGCATATCGAACACATGAAGGTCCACGGCGTAGAGTTGGACGACTACACCTTTATGTCGAATCCGGAAAACGCGGATAAGGTGCTTGTCACACTCTCGCCGCAAGATGCCGAACCCCAATTGATGGCACCTGGCGGACCCTACTGGACCGCGGACCAACTCGCGTTGTTCGCCCAATGGTAGCAGGATGGATATCAGCCGTAAGAGCTACGCTTCGACAGGAACCTAACGAAATTGCGATGGCAGAATGGCGCCGGCATCTAAGAGGAACGCTTGTTTACGAAAAAACCAATACCGTGCTCGGGCAGAAAATACATAATGGCCGGCGTCGCGATCAGGACCAGGGCGAGTGGTGTGTAAATGAAGGCGACGACGATTGCCACGAGGTAAATGAAGAGCGCGATCAAATTTTTGCGCGCCATGGTCTTGTTGAGTCGGCGAAACTCCGGCTCGTGATGATGATGACGCGCGATCGATGCGCGCAGGAAGAAATAGGAAAGCGCCCCTGCGGCTGAAACGGCAGCGTAAAGCGCAACCGGAAATGGCAGGGCGTGATTATCCCCGAGGTAAACGGTGACCCACGGGATGAGCGAAATCCAAAAGAGCAGATTCATGTTCGCCCAAAGAATCAGCGCATCCACGCGCACAGCGAGATTAATAAGGTAATGATGGTTGACCCAATAGATCGCGATGATGGCGAAACTGAGGATGTAAGCGAAAAATACCGGCCACAATGCGGCTAACGACGCCGGTGTTGGGTCGTGCGGTGCTTTTAACTCCAAAACCATGATGGTGATGAGAATGGCCATCACGCCGTCGCTGAACGCTTCAATGCGGTTTGTTTTCATTGAACTGGACCAGTCGCTTTGAGCGGCCCCTTTTCGGCGTGGCGGACGATGAAAACGGTTGATTGACTAAAGGAGCTGGAGAGCGCCAGACCGACAAGGAAACAACAGAGCACGAAACGTTTCTTGATCGAGCAACTCTATAATAAGGCGCTGAGCGATTCGGCGCTGACTTCAGCGGGAGCCCGGCTTGATACCGATCTGCGTCGCAGTGAATGTGCCCTGTGTTCCACCAATGACTGACGTCATGGTGCCGTGTCTGGATACGCCCGTAAAGGCGACAGTTGTACTGTTCAGGTCACCTTTAAATACGTTAGCCACCGGCGCTCCAGTATTGTCCACTTCTTTCCATCCGCCGCCAATATTTGTGCCCGTCGGCGGCGGCACCCGCACCAGATGCTTCTCTTTTGTAGTAGCGGCGGAGTCTGCTGGGCTAATCTGGAGGTCGACGCGCTTGTTTCCGTCGACCTTCACGTCTGCGAATTGCACCACATTCGCGGAGGAGACGCTTACCTTGTATTTGCCGGACGCAACATTGATGAAGCGATACTGTCCGCGCATATCAGTTTTGGTGAGCATTGCCTCAAGCCTGGCGGACGAGTTCTGCAGCCGGACGTCGGCGCCTTTGATCGGTTGACCGTCGGGCCCACTGATCTTGCCTTCCAGAGTGGAACCGTTGACCACAACGCCGCTCAGCGAAAGACAAACGACAGACAACACGGTCTGCCAGCTATTCAGCATAGACAAAGCTTAAACCTCAAGGCACTGTCGAGCAATTACAAAATCTCGGCCGCTGCAGTAAATGGAAGCGTCATTTCGAAAGTGCCGCAAGCAGGGTAGGCTGGCCGTATTGAAGGAGTGACTCACCGAAGCCTGGATCATGTCGCAGGGGGTCAAGAAAGGGATCATACCGAATGAACCTCGCATCGACGCGACTAGCCGAGAGCGTTTTCGCAAACCAATCGAAGCTTTCCTGTTTTTTGCCCGCCGCCGCATACAAAAGCGTCATGTTGTAGGGATCCACCTGGCCGCTCTCCGCCAGTGTGAGTATCTCCGGCATCATTGCCTGCGCTTCCTGCGCGCGTGCAGCCCGCCACAATCCTATCGCGGTTGAAGCAAGCGCGTCTCCTCTATGTTCCGGGCTGAGCTCAGCCATCTTTTTATACTGATCGATAGATGGTTGAAGCATGCCGTTGAGCTCGTATGCGGCAGCAAGGTTACCGTGCAGACTACCATTGTCCGGTTCCAACTCAGCCGCTCTCGCACAGTAGCGCAGAGCTTCCTGCGGCTGACGCGCGAAGACAAACAGGATGCCGAGAGCCGAGCTGTTCGCCGCGGAAAGTGGATCCAACTCTTGCGCGCGTTTCATATGAGCAATGGCTTCTTCAAGTTTGCCGCGAGCGGTCAAAATCCACGCATAGCGCTGATGTGCCACGGGCAGATTCGCGTTTAGTTCGAGCGCGCGACGCAGGGAGTGCACGGCGGCATCGTCCTGGCCATTGGAGAGCTGCACCATCGCCATCGCCACGTGCGCTTCAGCGATCGCGTCATCAAGTAGCAAGGCGTGTTCGGCGGTTGCTTTGGCGTTTGACACAGCTGCGTCAAGCGGCGCGAATCGGTAGTATCCTTCCAAATAGTAGCAATCAGCCATGAGGGCGTAGGCCAGCCCGTAGTTTGGGTCTTGCTCTACCGCCTGACGAAAGTAATCGATTGCGCGTGCAAGCTCCTGCCTGGTTCTTTTATTATATAAATGGAGGCCTACCAGGTAGGCATCGTAAGCAGCAGGATTACGAGTAAAATGCTTATCCGTTTGCTGTTTTTCGTCCTGCGTCAGCTTCAGCGTAAGTGCTTGGGCAAGCTTGTTAGCGATTGAATCCTGGATGCTGAAGACGTCCGTAAACGTTTCCTCAAACGTGTCCGACCAAAGCGCTCGATTGTTTTTGCCGTCACTGAGTTGCACCGTGACGCGGAGCCGATCGCCGACACGCTGAATTGTGCCGCTGAGAACTGCGTCCGTGTTAAGAGCTTTGGCAATCGCGGCGGGGTCGTCAGTGCGTGCGTTGTAACGCAGCATGGTAGTTGTAGGAAAGACACTCAGTTGCTTAACGTTGCTTAGCCGGCCAATCACCGCGTCGGCCATACCGAGCCCGAGTAACTCATTATTGGCATTCTTAGGGATTGGCTCGAACGGCAGAATAGCTAAGGATCGGATTGACTGGACCGGGTGACTAACACCTGCGATTACACGTGGTCCATGCCTTTGCCGTTGAGTGCGCAGGAGCCATCCAGCACCGACTAAAATGACTACAGCAATTCCTACCGCAGTGACTATCCGCCACTTCGGCCATCTCTCATCACGTGCTCGAGTACGCGATCCATCCTGTAAGCAATCGTTTATCTGTGCCATTAACTCGCCTACAGAGTCTTGCCGCTCTTTTGGATCGTCCTGTGTCGACCGAGTGATGACTCCCTTGATACAACTGCTTGAAGGGTCTCCGGCAGTCGCGCTATTGCAGGACTTTACCAAGTCACGTAACAATGTGCCGAGGGAATATACGTCAGTAGCTGGAGTGACTGGCTCGCCGCGGTGCAGCTCCGGCGCTGCGTACTTAGGTGTCAATCTCCGTTCCGCCACCACGGTAACATCGTCGTTCTCAGAGTAGGCAATTACCTTTGCGATGCCGAAATCGAGTAGCTTCGGTTGTCCATCGGGCTTAACGAGCACGTTGCTGGGCTTTATATCTCGATGGATAATTCCATTTTCATGAGCTGCTCGAACAGCGGAACAGACCTTCAGGAAGAGCTCTAGTCGTGATCTAAGAGAAACGTTTTCTCCGTTCGCAAAACTGGTGATGGGTTGGCCGCTAACCAGCTCCATCACAAAGTAAGGGAGATTATCACTCGTCACTCCGGCATCGAACAGCTGTGTGACACAGGGGTGGTCTAACCTGGCGAGTATCTGCCGTTCGGCTCGAAAACGCCTTAACACTTCCTCGGTATCGGTGCCGCGTTTGAGCACCTTGATGGCCACCTGTCTTTCGAACTGGCCATCGGCACGTTCTGCCAAATAGACGGCGCCCATGCCACCGCGTCCGATTTCTTTGATGATGCGGTAGGCGCCGAGCCGTTGTCCCACTCGATCAGGCAAGTCTTCCCGCAGGTGCATTGTTGCCCATTCGGCAAATTGCTCGAGCGAACCTGTATCTCCGCTCAGCAATGCTTCAGCCTCCCGTAGTAAGTCTAGATCGTTAGCGCAAGCCTGGCGCAATAGCTCCGCCCGACGCGATGAAGAGGTCTCTTCCAAGGCATCAGCCAGGACTGCTTTGAGCTTTTGCCAGCGACCGGCGGTTATTGGCCGTCGGGAGTTAGTTGATTCAGTCATACCGCCCATCTGGTAATTCTCAGTCAAACAGGTCGCGGGCTAGGACGCCGCAGCGTGCGACTTTAGAGCCGTTTGGTTAAAGTCTACGGTCAGACCTGCATCCGCCGAACAATATCGTCAGGAGCAGTCGCCGTCCAACTCACATCACTGAAAGACAAGCGGAGTCGCATCTAAACATCTTAGCGTATTCGTGGAGAGCTTTTTCATCAGGCGCGGAGATCGTCGAAAAGCCGCATTTTTTGGTCCCTTGCTTTCCTTTTTCGATTTCGGTTCGCCGAAGTCTGGTTGGGAGCACGCACCCCGGCCTGTACTGCCGGTCCGGCTCGGACGTTGGTCGGGAAACTGCTGCGTTTACCCGTATGACTATTTCTGCTGTTTCGGCCGATAACCGTGTCTGGCTGCAGTGGATGCTCTGGGGATTGCTGATGGGTCTTGTCATGGGCTGGGTCGCGCGAAGCCGCAGCCGACCGAGACATGCCGGTTCCGCTCAGCGATTGCAACATCCGCTCAGCACTCTCGTCATTGGTCTCGCATGCTTTCTCCTTTTTGCCGTGATCGCTGTCATCTCGAACGTCTTTGCTAATGCGACAACCAGCTGGAAAACAACAACGATTTTCGTTGGATTCGCGCTGCTGGCGCTGCCAATTCTCGGCGACTATTTCGCCGCACGACACGAACTTTCCGAGGAAGGCTTGCGCTACGGGCGGCTAGTCGGGTCTGGCGGTTACATGCGTTGGACGGAACTGAAAAGCGTTCGGTTCAGTGAAGCGATGAAATGGTTTCGGCTCGAATCGCAATCGGGCAAAGTGGTACGTCTTTCGGTCATGCTGATGGGGCTGCCGACGTTCGCTCAGTTGCTGCTGGCTCATGCCCCGCAGCAATCGATCGAGAAAAATACGCTACCGGTTTTGCAAAACACCGCCGAAGGAAATCCGCCGTCGGTTTGGGGCGCGCCCCGGGACTCGGGTTACATTCACTGATTCCTGATTTGTTGTAGCTGGTTTGCGCTTTTGAGTTGCTTTTGCGCTGACACAAGCGCGGCCAGGCCGAGACAGAGTCAGATTGTTCCGTAGATGTACCAAAGCGCAGTCAGCGCTTGACCTGCGAAGAGCGAAAAAATCAAACCGGCGCCCACGCTGTTAACGGTGGCGTGAAAAAGCATCGGCAAAAGAACGCTGCCATTTGTGCGATTGAAGAACCAGGTGAGCATGAAAGTGGCGCCGAAGAGCGAAAGCAAAAACACTGGGACAATCGGCCAGGGAAATTCGTTCCCGACAAGCGGCAAATGCCAGATCGCCCAGATCGGAGCCAGAATGAGGCTCGCCAACAGGGGCGAATATCTTCTCTGTAATTCCGGGAGAGCGAATCCGCGCCAACCTGGTTCTTCGCCGAGTCCGATGAACAGAAAGATGAAAAGAAAACGTTCCGGCACTTCACGCAATTTTTCGATCGACAGTGGAGCTGGCGGCGGCGTTGCAACAATGAGCGTGAGACCGGCGCACTGCACGATTTGTCTGGCAGATGGCGATGGGCGGCGCCGGCCGGGATCGCGCTCGCGCTCTGGGCAGCATCGATGGTGATCGGCGGCATGTTTCCAATGCCGGATGAGCGCCACGGCGCTTTCGGGATCGGCCCGGCAGGACCGCTCGTCCCGTTGTTCACGTTTCTAGCGCTGCGATCGGTACCGAATGCGTCAGCGATGAAGTTGTTCCTGGTATTCATTTTTGTTGGCTCCGTGGTCGTGCTGGCGATCATGTTCGGTCTGGGCGATTTGGTGACGCGGCAAAACGTCGGTATCTGGCAACGGATAAACTCCGGCATTTCGATCCCATGGTTGGCAGTCCTGGGATATTGGCTCCAGTGCAAGCGCGATTAAATGCCGTTGTCGCGAAATCAAATGTCAAATGCCCGGCTCACGAAAGCTTTCAGAGTAAAGCCGGGACCCCTTTGCTCGTTTCAATCAGCTGTAGCGGCCGTAAGCGGACGGCACTTGTCTTGCTCATCGGCTTGGAGCTATGCGTCCGCGACGGCGACCTTCATTGCCTGACTTCCGGCACCGTCCCGTCAAGGATCTCCCCTGTGGTTCCCCCGGACTGCGTGTTCCCTAAGATGTGACTATGCCGAAATTTTCGACGGTTATCCACGCTATTAGCCCCAAAATTCGCCCCTGTCTCAAATTCGAGAGTCCCTTTCCCAGCGGTGACGATGATTGTGTGCTCGGTTGCACGGAATTAGCTGAATCTGGGGTCATGCAGACAATGCAATATTGGCAAGGAGGTGCTGACAAGCTGAGTGCGGCCCCCCGCAATCATTTTGCCCGTGAACGATTCTTCTGCCGGAAGTAGCAAAAGCGAAGCCCGCATTCTCGTTCTAGAACCGGACGAGTCGCTGGTCTCGTTAATTTTGAGCGCGTTGCACGAGGCCGCGCCGGCCGCGGAGTTGGAAGTAGCCCGTAATCTGGAAGAAGCACATCGCATTGTCTTAAGCGATCGGCCTGACCTGTTCGTACTCGACATGGATGCCGCCCATGATTTAGGCCAGGACTTCCTGATTGATTTGCGTACCAGTCATCCTGAGGCGCGCGCAATTGTTTTAACGGCGGTGCATCTCGCATGGCAGCGCGAGCAGGCAGCCGGGATTGGCGCCATTCATTTTTTAGAAAAACCGTTTCCGCATTCGGACTTCGTTGATCTAGTGCAGGCGCTTCTGCGACCGCGCGTGGAGGGCGAAAAATTCCAAGGCACGCTGAGTGATCTGCATTTGTTGGACGTCATTCAATTGAAATGCATGAGCGGCGCGACCTCGGCCCTTGAAATTACCGGTCCGGCGGGGGAAAAGGCGCGCGTTTATTTCGATAACGGCCAAGTATGCCACGCGGTTTCTCCCGGTTGCAAAGGGGTGAGGGCCTTCAATGAAATCGTCAGCTGGAAAAGTGGAAAGGTCTCGGAAGTCGACGGCGCCAAGACACCGCCCTGTACCATCGATGTCGATTGGCAATTTCTCCTCATGGACGCGGTCCGCCGGATTGACGAGACGAATGCCCGCCGGGAGCGCCGCAAAATGGTCGGCCCCTCGAAACAGCACAGGGTTTTGGTGATTGATGATAGTTTGATGATGTTAAACTTCGTAGAGAAAATTCTTAGCGAAGCGAACTATGACGTAGTCACCGCTGCAACGGCACAGGAAGGTTTGCTCGCGACCTACGAACAAAACCCCGATTTGATCTTGCTTGACTATTTGCTACCCGATTTGCGCGGCGATGAAGTTAGCCGCCTCCTCAGCAGAGATGAATCTACCGCACGCATCCCAGTGGTGTTCGTGTCCGGTTTCGCGGCCGACTTGGAACAAACGCAATCAAAATCCGCGAATGTTTTGGGCATTCTCAATAAACCATTCACTTCTGATTTGCTTTTAGAAGCAGTCGAGGAACATCTGCCCAAAGGACAAGCCGTCACGGCAGAGGCCGCTTTCGAGCCCGCGACACGCTCGGAGTTCACAAATGTTATCGGGCCGGAAGTTGAGCCGGCGCCGCCCCTTGCCTCCGCCCGACGATACGAACCGGCGCAGAGTGACTGCGGCGATCCGAATTTTTTGGCGCGACCCGCAACTGACCGTGGCGTTGGTTCTGTCGGTTCCGCATCTGTGACGAACATCTTTTTTTCGGGCGACACCGATTTCGTTTCCTTCGCTAGCGCGTTGCGAGCAATCGCTGAGAAAGAACTAACCGGAACGCTTCGCTGTTCTTGGACAAAGGAAAATGTCGAACTCTATGCCCGCGATGGAAAAGTAGTGCTGGTGACGACCCGAGATTCCGAACTGTATTGTTCAGAAGCGCCAATCACGCTGGTGAACATCGATCCAGAGCTCCTGGCACGAGCGCGAGCGACGCAATCACAAAATGGATGCCCATTGTTCATCACTCTCGCAGCCGGAGGTTGGATTCTACGCCATCCGGCGTTACAACTAGCAGCGCACCATGGCCAAAAGCTTTTTGCACACTTGTGGACCGCGTCACGGGTGCGATTCGCATTTGAGCAAACCAGTGACCTGCCTGATTTCACTCGGGATATATCATCCGAAAACGATATGGAAGATTGGATGCTACGCACACTGCGCTTTGTCCAAGTGGAGGATGTTGCCGACAAAACGAATTATGATGCGAGCTGGATTCCAACTTACACCCGCTATGGTCGTGAGCGTGTAGAAAAACTCCAGCTTAGCGTGAAAGGGCCCCCCGCTGCTTCGGACAAGACGGAGCGGGGCGGTGCTTCGCGCCAAAAGTCGCGCCGCGGCACAGAAGGGCGCAGTTTATACGACGATGTTTGCCGCCCGTTTGAAACGCTTTAAGAGTCAAGGCGGGCAGGGAAAAAAAAGGGATCAGTCATAACTTTTCACACCGTTGCTTCGATCCTGGATTGATTGGAAAGGCGATTCTAGGTGCCCATCTGCCGTCGCCGCATAGCCTGGCCGAATGGAAAACCAAACCAGCGCGAGTCTGATCAATTACTTTGCGGCTGGCGTCCGGAGTTTTTCGATTATCAACGCGACCAGAACAAAAAGGGTGTAGAAGATCCAAACACCCAGGGCCGTGGCCCTATCGGTAAGAGCCGCGCGCGGCACGTAAGTATCACCTATCTGCACGACAAGGAGAACGATTCCGAAACTGATCACAGCCCTCTTGCGAATTGCCGGCATGATATTGCGTGAGAGGTAGAGGCAAATGCCGAGTGCTAGCAGCGCGATCTCTAATGCAAACTCCGGGTTGCGATAGTTCCACAAACCGAACCCGACTTTTGCGCTGTTATCGTAGATCGGAAGATCACGAGGATGGGCAATGAGATCGAGTATCCAATGCGAAAAAACTGCGGCACCCACGATCAACGCCGCGGATTTTGTGTAGCGGAAGCCCAGCCAACGGCAAAGTGGCTTGTAACAGAGAGCAGCTACCCCGCTCCAGAGAACTGCCGTGATCAGACTATGTGAATACGGATGAAAATACGAGTCGAGCATGCTGCCTGCGGTGAAGCCTTTGATCACACGAAGTTTCTGATCCCGAGCTGAACCAGCGTTGCCCAGATGTAATCGAGAAACTGAACGGCAACGAACAAAATCCAGAGCGGAATCTTAGCGGTCTTCGCCGCAAAGGCGACACTGTAATGCCCAACAAACATCCCGTTTGATCTTCGCTGTTAAACCCTTGCTTTTCTAGGTCGGGCGATTGAGTCAATCGCCCCGGCGGGGATGGCAATTTCGTTGTAGCGGCCCTCTGTCAGCGCCGTCGGAAAAGAAAAGGAATTCGGCGCTCATCGAGCGCCGCTACAGATTCTAATGCTCGTCCGCTCCGGACTCTGGTTTGGATAGAATCGCAATGATCTTCGTTTGGATTGGCTGGCCGGTGACTTCGATGTCTTTGTCGGAAACGTAAACGTTAATCTCCGATCGGACGCCGAATTTTCCTTCCTGGTAAATTCCGGGCTCGATCGAAAAACAGACCCCAGGAGTGATGCGCCGCGAATCGCGCGTCTCGAAATCGTCGATGTTGACGCCGTTGCCGTGGGTTTCTTCGCCAATGGAATGGCCGGTGCGATGGGTGAATTGATCGCCGAATCCTGCGCGCGTGATCACGCCGCGCGAGACATCGTCCACTTCAGCGCCACGGATCGGTTTGCCGTCGCGAATGTTTTTGCGGACAAATTCGATGGCAGAATCACGCGCTTCCCGCACAATATTGAAAATACGGGTGTACTCTTCCGAAACGGTTTCGCCTACGTAACCGGTCCAGGTCTGGTCGGTCGCGACTGCATCAGGCTTGTTCAGTTTGGTGGCGGCATCGATGAGCACGAAATCGCCACGCTTGATTGATGAATTCTTTTCTTTTGTCGGCATGTAATGCGGATCGGCCGTGTTCGCGTTCACCGCCACGATCATCGGCTCCTGCTGCATCCCTTCGTCTTTGTAGCGGGCGAGCATGAACTGCGCGATGTCCCACTCCGTCGTTGGTTCGTCGGCACGAATGCGTCGCGCGATCTCGGCAAACGCATCTTGAATGATGCGATGCATTTTGTCGGAAGCCTCGACATGCATTTGGTGCTGAGCCGGAGAAAACACGGCCTCGAATCGTTGCACCAATTCCGCGCTTGTTTCAGGTGCAACTCCGAAAGACCGAATGAGCTCGATCGTTCCCGCATCCACCCGTGAGATGTAAGGAATGTCATTCATAGGCGAATACTGCATTGCAACGCGCCGCTTCGAGTCCGTGTTGTTCAGCACCTCGCGCAAACGAGCATGCAATTCCTGCCACCCGCGGAAAACGACTTTCCTGCCCGGCAACGAGTCGAGTTTGAACTGCTCAATCGACTGCACAATTTTCACCGGCTCGCCCGAAGCCGGGATGTAGTAGAACCAGCGCCGCGACGCGAACATTTTTTCATCCAACTTCAAAATCCGGTAGGCGAGGGGATCGCTGTGCCGGAAATCGTAGAAGAGCCAGCCGTCGAGTTTGGCTTCACGCAAGGCGGCCTGAATTTCAGTCACGCGTTCTGTCGGCGATTGTTGTCCATGCATTGATGCAACAAAGGTGAAACAAAAAATGAATGCTGCGAAGAAATTACCGCCCATCTGGCTCAGACTTCTGGTCCGACTAGGTCCGAAGATTGTTTTCATCGCTCGCTTTAATTGTTTCCGCTCCTTGCCGAGTACTTGTCGATCAAGACTTGGTAGCGCGGGTCTTGGCGCAGCGGGTCCCAGTCTGGGTCGAGCTTGAGCATGGCGACAGTTAGGTTGCTAGGGACCGTGAACAAATGATCGAGCAGGCGAAATGCTTCATCGAATTCGTCGGTCCAGACATAAATTTGCGCGAGCGTAGCCGTTGCTTGCGGCCCATCCAGGGCGTCCTGGGATTCAGGTAACAACTCAACCGCACGTTTGCCTTCGGCAATGGCTGCTTGCTTTTGCCCCAACGCGGCAAGGATCACGCCGTGCTGGCCGTGTCGGGCAGAATCTTCCGGAGCTTCGCGGAGCAATTTTTCCGAGACCAAGCGCGCCTGTTCAAATTCTGGCTGCGATTTGATCTTATCACCCTGGAGCAGATGAATCTTGCCTTGCACGAAAGCCTTCGGGCACGGGGCGGTAGTGTTAGTAAACAATGTTTCACCGCGAAACTGTTCCAGAACTTGAAGCGCCTCTGGAAGCTTCCGCTCCAAGGTTAGAAGCCACGCTCGTGCCCACGTAATCACACCGTTGGCATCGGTTTCAGGCGAGGTTGACGAAAATACTTTTTCGGCTGCGCTAAGATCACCCTTCCACAGGATTGCCATGAATCCCTTCAATGCACGGGGCTGGAACCATTGCGGGGATGCCGCGATGGCGCGGTCGAGAAGTTTGTCAGCGGCTTCGAATTTCCGCTGGGCTACGTAACTAAAACAGAGATTAACCAAAACGTTTGTGTTCTTTGGATCGAGGCTGGCGGCCTTTTCCAAATTGGCGTTTGATTCCCCCCACTTGCCCTGACGCCGCTGAATGGAGCCGATGGCTAGATAGGCCTGGGATTCGTTCGGCAGGCCGCGCCTGGCGATCTCGAATTCGTCGAGGGCCCGCTCGTAATTTCGGTCGCCATAATAATAGGAGAAACCGAGCGCGAGATGGGCTTCGGGAAGGTCGGGTTGCAATCGCACAGCCTCCTCCGCGTTGGAACGCGCTTTCTCCCGTCGGCCCGGTACGGGATCGAAGCTGTGATAGATCCAGCTCTCGACCATGGAGAGACCGGCAAACGCCGCGGCAAAGCTTGGATCGAGCTTGATCGCTTGCTCAAAAAGCGGCTCAGCCTTCACCGACATGTCGTGAAACATGTCCACTCGATTAGCGTAATCGTGTGCCTGGACGAAAAGCAGATAGGCGTCCGGATTTTGGGTTGGCCGGTGATCGAGACGCGCTTTCTCATTTGGCGAAAGCCTCGCCTCGAGAGCGGCAGCGATTTTTTGCGCGAGATCGGTTTGAATTGCGAACACGTCGGTCAAATCGCGGTCGTAATTTTCCGCCCAGATGTGCTCATCGTTATTGGCATTGATTAGCTGCACGTTGACCCGAACGCGATTGCCGATCCGGCTAACGCTGCCTTCAAGAAGAGTGGCCACACCTAACGCTTTCCCGATCTCGCGGGCGTTGCGCACACCGGCCCCTCGATAGGACATGACCGACATGCGCGAAATGACCTTCAGGTCGCCAATCTTGGAGAGGTTCGTCAGGATATCGTCTTGCATGCCGTCCGCGAAATAAGCGTTTTCCTTTTCGTCGCTCAGATTTTGAAATGGCAGAACGGCGATCGACTTGTCGATCTTGCGCGCGGACGCGCGCGGCAAAAGAAAGAATCCCGCAGCAAGGGAGGCGATCACGCCCCCGGCGATGAGCAGGATAAGGTTGCGACGCCGATGTGCTCCCGCAACTTTTGGCGTGACTTGGATTCCCTGCGGGGTGACGTCGAAGGCCCAGGCGAAAATCAGCGCGATCGGGAACCCGATCAGCAACATGGTAATTACCAGCCGCAAGCTCCAGTTCGGCAGTTCCCATGCTGGAAAAGCGGCGGAGGCGATTTGAATTAAAAATCCCGCGACCACGATGTAGGCTGCGGCAACGCGATAAACTTTTCGCCGTTGCAACTCCTCGAAGAAGCCGCTCATAATGTATTTGCTGCGATCGAATATTGAACAGATTCCGTTGTTGCGGAAGTTGATATTAAGGGCGGCTCGCTTGACCGCTGACCATCGACCAGAAAGTTGAGAGTTGATGGCGTCTGTTTTTCGAATCGGCGTTTGACACAAACGCCGCGACACCTCCTTACTGTTAGCCAATCATCGATCAATGAAACTTCTCTCCAAAGGTCCCTTCGCCGCAATTTTCTCTGGCGGATTGTTGGCCGGGATCTTCGATCTCACTCAAGCGTTCATCGGATTTAGCCTGATGGGGTCGACTCCCTTTCGAATTTTACAGGCGGTTGCCGGTGGCATCTTTGGACGGAACTCGCGTCAGATGGGATGGACATCCGCCACCGTCGGCCTTCTTTGCCATTTCACGGTCGCGTTCGGAGCCGCGACGGTTTACTACGTCGTGAGCAGAAAACTTCGTGTCCTGATCCAGCGTCCGGTCATTTGTGGTCTCATCTACGGCGAACTTGTCTTTCTGTTCATGTACTTCGTAGTTATCCCGCTTTCGGCCATCGATCATGCAACCGTCAACCTCGCTACCTGCATCACTGGCCCGATCGGTCATCCATTCTTGGTTGGCTTACCCATCGCTCTTTGCGTCCACCGCTTCTCCAACTGATGCGGCGTAGCGGCGGGCTGTCGGACTGCCATAGGTGTCAAACGCCGAATCCTGAACATCACGCTCGCGGCCGCCAGCGCCATACCAATTCAACGCGCCCGGGTGAAAGACCCGATGTCCTGATTTATAGGAAGTCTGTCATTTTTGCCATCGCGGTTTTTGTTTAATCTCGGTGCAGAAATGAAACCGCTGCGAGTGGGACTGATCGGATATGACAGGGTTCAGGCGCTGGACCTGATCGGACCATCGGACGCATTTACCATCGCGGTAGCGGAAGATGAGATGGGGAAACTGCGGCCCTGCTACGAGGTGATTGTCATCGGTTTGACCGGTAAGCCATTCCGCGCGGAATCCGGGGTCGTTTTTCAGCCGCAGACCAGTTTGCGGAACGCGCCCGCTCTCGACACCCTGATCATCCCTGGCGGGCGCGGCGCCCGCATCGGCCAATCGAGCGAACTGATTGCCAGATGGATTGCCACTCGCGCGAAGCGAATTCGCCGGATTGCTTCGGTTTGCACCGGCGTCTACGCGCTCGCACGCACCGGCTTCCTCGACGGACGAAGAGTGACAACGCACTGGCGGTTTGCGAACGACCTGGCGTGCCGCTTTCCGAATTGAACGTCGATCACGACGCGCTCTTTTTGAAAGACGGCCGCAAGATCATTACCACCGCAGGATTGTCATCAGGAATCGACGGCGCCTTTCATGTGATTGAGAAAATTAAGGGCAGGGGTGAAGCGCAGGCGACTGCTTTGGGGATGGAATATCGCTGGGACCCTGACTCCAAATTCGCGCGGGCGGCGCTGGCCAACACTCATTTTCCGCACTTCCATGGAGTCGATGCTCAGGCTCTTTCCACTCAAGGCGACACTGAGCATTGGGAAGCTAAAGTGCTTTTTTCCAAGCCTGCTTCCGCGAGCGCGATTCTGGAATTGCTCGGCAAAAAAATTGTGGCCGAAACGCCGCGGACGCGCGGTCCGGTAATATTGACGCCTACGAGCTCAAGCGAAATCGAGTGGAAGTTTACTGACGAACAGGGGAGCAGTTGGAGCGGGCAGGGAACGGTCGAACCGGCTGAGGGCCAGACAGGCAAATGTCGTCACGCTCAGGCTGGCGCGTGAACCTAGATCAACCTGACAGCGCTGCACGAACGCGGCTACTACAGTGCGCGAATGCCGGCCAGCAATCTCTCCACTTCTTCTTCGCTCGTGTAACAGGCACAGCCGGCCCGGACCACTCCCGGCTGACCTAACCGTTCAATCACTGTCATCGCGTAAAAGTCG
>QHPU01000077.1 GCA_003219175.1 Verrucomicrobiota bacterium
TCGTCGGCAAACGATTGAGCGTTGAAATGAACGAAAACGGCGCCTGCGGTCGGGGGAGGCGATGACGTTCCATCAGGTCCTTCGCTAGAAGAAGATTGCGGACGGTCGGCAAAAGGGTCGCGAGCAAAATGCCGATGGCGCTCTCTCCCTGATCGAGTAGATCGCGCACGAGGTTTAGTGCGAGCGTGGCGTCGCGTCGCGCCAACGCCTTTCCGAGTTCGAAAATAACCGCTGCCCGCGAAATCGGGACCAATGCCCGTACTTGTTCTACCGTGATCGCATCCTCCGGCGCATAAAGCGCCAGTTTTTCCAACTCGTTGGCAACCACTCCCGAGTCCCCGCCGGTGGAAAGCACGAAAAGCTCCAGCGCTTCGTCCTCAAATTTCAGGCCGCGCTTTTTCGCTTCGCCACGCACAATCTCACCGGCATTTTCTGCCCAGCCGCTTCGATTTAGATCGGGCTCATCGAAAACCTGAAGCTCCGCCAGTTTGGTCAGCGCCTTGTAAAACGATCGACGCTTGTCCGGATCGATCGCGCTAACGAGTAATGTGACATCGTTTGGAAGTCCGCTGGAAAGGAGATCACCCAGGTCTTCCAGCGGCTCAAGCACATTGGCCGATTTTCCTCTCACGTCGTCGGAAAGAAAATTCGCACTTTTGAGCCAGACTAGTTTGCCGCCGCCGAAAAACGGGAGCGTTAGCAGTGCAGCGATGGTGGAGCGAATCGCATGAGCTGCCCCATCGACATTGTCGACCGCGCCATCAATAATCTCGAGTCCGAATTCTCCCGCTTCCGCCGGTGCAAGTTTTTGGGCCAGCTCAGCCGCTTCCCGTTTTACCCTCGCTTCATCCGAGCCGACGATGGCGCGAATATTCGCAGTTTTGGTTTTGGCTTTCGGCATCGCTAAGTTAGTTGACTGTAAAGCATCGCATCGAGCAAGCGACACGATTCCTAATTCCGGAAGCGCAGGCTGCCAGCCTGCATTCGTCGGCAGCCTGCCGAAAAGAGCAGGCTAGCAGCCTGCGCTCCCCAGAATCATGTGCTCATGCGTCATTCTTCCGCTTGCTGCAACGTCGTCCCGAAATCTTTCGCAGCGTATTCGCGAAACTTTTCTTCCAAGGTCGCGACCGTTGTAAATTTTGTCGGATAAAAACGCGGCAACGCCGCTTCGAAAGGCTGGTGGCGACCCAACGCATCGAGCAACGCCAGAAAACTCGGTTTATCGGTCGCGATCAGAAAACGCACTAGTCGCTCCGATTCATCGTAAAAAGTTTCCACGCGATCGGACGGCGGCCGGGTTAGCCGGACCAACGTTGCCAACGGAATGATGTCGTCGTCGGCGATTGCTTCCGAATGCGGCTTGGAAATGTAGCCGCGCGCTCGTTGATAGCTGGCGCGGGCTGATTTGGAAATGTATTGTGCAATCCCTTCATTCAACCAACAGGGAATCCCATCGGAATAGAATCGGTGAAGAACGAGATGGACGATCTCGTGCCCCAGAACGTTACCGGAGAATTTTTGTTCCGGATTGCGGAGAATAAATAAGCTGCCCTGGGAATGGATTCCGCCAGTCCATTTCTCGAGTACGCCCAATCCCTGAAACTGCTGCCAATCTTCGGGACGTTCGAAAATATATACGTTCGATTTGATGTCGGTCAGAGGTTGATCGCGCTCCAGTTCTTTTGCCACTACACGATAGTGAAACTCGGCTTCGATCGAAATCGGTGTCGCGACATAGCTATGCACGAAATGATAAATGAAATGATCGGTCTCGCCATGTTTCCATTGCGTTGGATTAATGCTGAGGGCTTTTTCGCTGAGAGGATTGGGGTCGCGCTGGCTAAGTTGCGAGAATTCAACTTCCGGTAACGAATTAAGGCCGGTTTGGGCAAAAGCAGCCGCGCTGACGCTGAGGGAAGCGAGAGAGATCAGCAACGTGCGCATCGAGCTTGGATGCAGCTAGTCTCGTGCGAGCGATGGTTTCCTTCCGGTAGCGCACGCGTCTCGCGTCCCGCGATCGCAGACTTTTTGAAGATTGTTTTGGCGAGACGCCAAAACCAGCACGCGAGACGCGTGCGCTACCCAGTCTACACGCGCGAGCGTCTCCGACCGTTATTGCGCGTGTATTTTACCCGCCGCCGCTTTGGTTCAATTCTCGTTAGCCCGGTGCCGCTCTTCACTTCCATGATTTGATCGCGCAACAGCGCAGCCCGCTCAAACTCGAGATTAGCCGAGGCCCGCTGCATCTCATCCTCCAGCTCCCGCAGCAACTCGGTCAGATCAAAATTGCCGCCCGTTTCTTTGATGACCGAGGAAGCAATCTCGCGCCCGCGCAAAATCGTATGCAAACTTTCCTGCACTGCCCTTCGCACCGTCTGCGGCGTGATTGCATGTTTCTCGTTGTATTCGGTCTGTTTGGCGCGCCGATACTCCGAAATCGAAATCAACGCCTGCATGCTATCGGTCACGATGTCGGCGAAAAGAACAACTTCGCCGTTGATGTGACGGGCGGCACGGCCGGCGGTTTGAATGAGAGAAGTCTGCGATCGCAAAAAGCCTTCCTTGTCCGCGTCAAGAATGCAAACTAACGAGACTTCCGGCAGATCGAGCCCTTCGCGCAGCAGATTAATCCCGACAAGAATGTCGAAATCGGCGGCTCGCAGTCCGCGCAAAATCTCGACGCGCTCGATGGTATCGATATCGCTGTGCAAATAACGGACTTTCAGTCCGACATCGCGCAGATAATCAGCCAAGTCCTCAGCGGTGCGTTTGGTTAGCGTCGTGACCAGCACACGTTCCTGCTGTTCGACCCGCTGCCGGCAAAGCTCAATGGTGTCGTCGATTTGATTCTTTAATCCGCGAATTGTGATCTTGGGATCCAACAAGCCGGTCGGCCGAATGATTTGCTCCACCACCAGCGGCTTGCCCGGCGTATTCACTTCGAATCCTTCCGGCGGCTCGTCCGTGCGCGAAATTTGTAGCACAGGCGCTCTGCCTGCCGGTCTGGGCGATGGCAAGCGACGCGCTCGCCCTATAGACACGTTTTCTCCAGGCAAAACAAACGGCACCAGCTCGTCCTCACCAATCCGCGCTCGTTTGTGCGGCGCGTATCCTTTGTTGCCTACAATACTATTCTCAATCTCGAATTCCGCCGGCGTGGCGCTGACGTAAACAAGCTGGTTCGTCAGCTTCATGAACTCGGGAAAATTCAATGGCCGGTTATCGAGCGCGCTCGGCAGGCGAAATCCGTACTCAACGAGTACCGTCTTGCGTGATTTGTCACCTTCATACATTCCGCCAATTTGCGGAATGGTGGCGTGCGATTCGTCGATCACAGTTAGGAAATCTTCCGGGAAAAAATCGATAATGGTGTAGGGCTTTGATCCGGGGGAGCGTCCGCTCAAGTGCCGCGAGTAGTTCTCAATCCCGCTGCAAAAGCCCATTTCCTGCAACATCTCGAGGTCGTATTCGGTCCGCATTTTCAGCCGCTGCGCCTCGAGAAGCTTGTTCTGCGATTCCAACACCTTGATCCGATCATCCAGTTCCGCCCTAATTGTCGTTAGCGCACGATTCAACTTATCAGCCGGAGTGACGAACTGTTTCGCCGGAAAAAAGGTAATGACGCTGAGCGCTTCCCGAGCGTGCCCGGTGAGGGGGTCGAATCGCGTGATCGCATCGACTTCGTCACCGAAGAATTCAATCCGCACCGCTTCTTCATCGGCCGTCGCCGGATAAACCTCGACCACGTCGCCGCGGACACGGAAACGCCCGCGCGAAAAATTCATGTCGTTGCGCTCGTAGAGCATGTCGACCAGCCGCCCCAGAACGGCTTCGCGGGAGGTGTGTTGCCCGCGCTTTACCGTTAGCAGCATCCGTTCATAATCTTCTGGCGAGGTGATACCGTAGATGCAGGAAACACTTGCCACCACGATGACGTCGCGCCGGCTGAGAAGCGCACTCGTGGCAGACAAACGTAAGCGTTCGATCTCTTCGTTAATGGAGGAATCCTTTTCGATGTAAGTATCGGAGCGGGGGATGTAGGCCTCCGGCTGGTAATAATCAAAGTAGCTGACGAAATACTCGACTGCGTTGCGCGGGAAAAATTGTTTGAACTCTGAGTAAAGCTGCGCCGCCAGCGTTTTGTTGTGGGAAATGACCAGGGTTGGCCGATCGATCTCCCGAATGACATTTGCCATCGTGAATGTCTTGCCGGAGCCGGTAACTCCAAGCAGCGTCTGATGCCTGTTTCCGGCCTGGAGTGACTTCGTCAGCTTGGCAATCGCCTGCCCCTGGTCGCCTCGCGGCTTGTAATTGGATTCGAGCTGAAACGGCATCCGATAATCTAGCACGTCACGGCAAAGGGACAGCATGACAGTTCCAAATTCCTGCTCGCCCAAGGCACCATTCTGTCATTCCGAGTTCAGCCGAGGAATCTCTAACTATTCTTCTCGAACACAGGCTGATCAGAGACGTCTCGATTTCGCTCGACAAAAAGAAGGGAAAACGACCCACTATTTCTTCGCCGTGATCCCACAGAAACTTGACGGCTTAAAGCCGTCAAGTTTGAGTTGTCTCGGAATTTTCGAGGCCTGCCGCGACCCGGCGCAAATCGTCGAGCAGGATTTCCATGTCGCGCAGCGTTGTCCGATAATTCATGACGCAGCCGCGTAGAGCGAACCGGCCCCGCAGTCGCGCGTTGGAAAGATAAGAACTGCCGTCGCGTTGCAGCGCGAGGAGCAACCGTTCATTGTGGGCGTCGAGTTGGCTTTCAACCTTCTCGCGTTCCGCTGAACTGGTCACCACGCTTTTCAACTGCGCGGGGAGGTGGCGGAAGCAAAAAATCGAAAGCTGGATTGGAGCGAGGATTTCGAAATCATCACTCTCTTTGATCAACTTTTCGAAATGACGAGCGCAAGCCAGGTCCTTCTCGATGGCGTCGCCAAGGACCCGCAGCCCGACGCCTTTCAATAACATCCAGACCTTAAGTGCACGAAAACGGCGCGACAATTCCGGCCCGTAATCCCAAAATGCAAACGCTTCGTCGGCCCCTTGTCCGATGACGCGAGTGTATTCGGCCTCGTGCGCGAACGTTGTCCGGGCTGTTTCAGGATCGCGATACAAGATGCAGCCGCAATCGACCGGAAGATAGAGCCATTTGTGCGGATCGAGCGCGACCGAATCTGCCTGAGAGATGGAAGCAAAGAATGGACGGGCCGTTGGTGCGAGGACGGCAAATCCGCCGTAAGCGGCGTCCACGTGCAACCAAAGATTGTATCGTCGTGCGATTTCGCTGATTTGCGGGAGCGGATCAAAGGCGCCGGTCGCCACCGTTCCCGCATTAGCAATCACGCAAATTGGCAGATGCCCAGCCGCGCGATCTTCTTCAATTGCGGCCACAAGCGCGTCGAGATTGATCTGGTACCGTTCATCCACGCCAATCATGCGCACGTTGTTGCGTCCAATACCGATTAGTGCCGCAGCTTTAGCGACGGAATGATGAACTTCTTCGGAAGCATAAACACGCAACGCGCGCGAACACGACTGTGCGCCTTCGCTTGAAATTTCCGGCGGCGCTTTGGCGCGTCGGGCGGCGGCGAGCGCGGCCATGTTCGCCATAGAACCGCCACTGACAAAAAGACCGGCCGCGTCTGGCTCGAAGCCAACGATTTGTTTGATCCAGTCAATTGTCAGCCGCTCGATCTCGACTGCGGCTGGAGCAGAACGCCACGCCGTCAGGTTCGCGTTCAATGTGGAGGCGAGGAAATCGGCAATTGCGGCGATGGCGGCGCCGGGCGCTTGAACGTAACCGAACATTCGTGGATGACCATTGTGCCGGCTGAATTCGATCAGGACATCGCGAAAGGTTCCGAGCAAGCGATCGAATTCGAGCGATTCTTGCGGCAACTCGCGATCGAGTCGGTCGCGTATTTCGCGCGAGGTTGTGTTCGGATAAAGCGGACGATCGCGAATGGTAACGAGATATTCCGCCATCAATTCAACGGCGGCATTGGCCATGCGATGGATCTCGTCGGCTGGCGGGTCAAGTAAAGGAAAGGATGCAGATTCTGGCTTGTTCACTATTTGCAGTCTATACGGCGGAGCGGACGACGCATCGCGAAAGAGCCGACGAAGCGCGAATGATGCGTTTTTGGAGCGTTGGTAGACAAAATTGTGCCGCCCGGGCATGAGCGTTACGGAGTTTAACTCCGATCGCCGTGCTGTAGCCTGCGCTGTCCTCAGCGCACAACTACTTCAACATGCTGAAAGTTTCTAACTACTCTTTGCTGGATTTCGATCGGGATAAGGAGGTGGCGATGGAAAATCGTAGCGTTTCGTCTTCAGCTCTCCCTGAATTTCCTGAATCGCTCGATCCAGTTGCTGATCTTCGCCCTTGAATTCCTTTCCTGGATCGTTGTCTACCACGATATCGGGATCAACGCCGCGGCCCTCGACGATCCACTCTTTTACGTCCTTGGAATAGATCGCGAACTCCGGCTTAAAGAACTGCCCGTCGTCCGCCAAGGGCAATGACTCGCGAATCCCGACGACGCCTCCCCAGGTCCGTTTGCCGATCAGTTTTCCGAGTCCAAGTGTCTTGAAGCGATAAGGGAAAATATCGCCGTCGGAGGCAGAGAACTCGTTGATCAGGGTGACCATTGGACCAACAAAGGTCTGTGGCGGATCCGTCTGTGGCATGCCATTGCGCGCAATTCCAATCATGCCAAGAGCGCGACGCAGTCGCTCGATGACCATGGGTGAAACGAAGCCGCCGCCGTTGCCGCGCACATCGACAATCAACGCTTTCTTTCGAATCTGTGGGAAGTAGAGCTTGGTAAATTCATTCAGGCCGGGGCGCCCCATATCCGGGATATGAAGGTAACCGACTTCACCGTTCGTTTTCTTGGTCACGTAATCAATGTTCTTCTGCACCCACGCGAGGTAGTAGAGAGGCGATTCGTCTGCCGTGGGAACTACGGTAACCTCGCGTGCTCCGTCCTCACTTGGTTTCGAATTAACTCGCAGAATTACCTGTTTATCTGCGGTGCCAATTAAGGCGTCATATAGATTAGCGAGCCCCGAAACGGGTGTGGCATTAACTGCCAGAATGTAGTCGCCAACCTTCACGTTTATACCTTGCGCAGTCAGCGGCGAACGGGTGTGCTTGTCCCAGTTCTCGCCCGGCAGGATGCGATCAATGCGATAGGCTTTAGTTGCCGGGTCACGCGAGAGCTCGGCTCCGAGTAAACCGAGCTTGATGCGTGGGGTTTCCGGCCGTTCTCCGCCGGCAACGTAGGTATGGCCGCTATTTAACTCACCGATTAGTTCGCCGAGTAGATAAGTGAGATCGTTGCGATGATTTACGAATGGCAGGAGTGCGGCGTATTTGTCGCGCATCGCCTTCCAATCGATGCCATTCATGTTCGGCGCGTAAAAGAAGTCGCGCATTTGCCGCCAGCATTCGAAGTAGATTTGATTCCACTCCGCGTGTTTATCGAGCTGCATGTCCAGTCCAGCTAGCTTCAGCTCGTGATCTTTGGTCTCTAGCTTGTCCTTTGGGAGATCGATGATGGCGTAATCCTTTTTAATTTTGACGAGCATTCGCTTGCCATCCACCGTAATGTTGTAGGCGTTTACGTCGCCCAGGACCGTTTCCTTGCGGTCTTCCATGCTATAGGCGCACAGATGCCCTTTCCGATCTCGGCCATCCTGATCCTGGTCGTCCTCGTCAGTCTCCTGGTCGGCCACGGTACGACGGATATAGAAAACACGATCGTCGACCATTCGAATATCGCTGTAATTAGCGGGAACTATTTCGAAGCCGGAAATGCGATCGTGAATACCATCGAGGTCAACTTTAACTATTACCGGCTTCTTCAGTTTGACCTCGGGAGGTGAGCCCTTCGGAGATGCCGAAGGTGATTTCTTCTCTTCCGTCTTTTTCTCTTCGCCTTCCTTTTCTTTTTCCTTGGCGCGTTTTTCTTCCGCTTTCCCTACTTCATCGCTACGTGGGGCCAGAGGCGATTCGGTATCCTTGGCCAGCGTGACAAGGTAAATGCGTTGCATATCGAGATAGATGTTTGCAAATTCCTGGTCCCCGAAAGTTGGTTTGAAGTCGCGCGCGGAGGCAAAGAGAAGGTATTTACCGTCATCGCTGAAAACGACGTTGGTCGAGGCATACCATTCATCGGTAACGGGCGTCTGTTTCTTGTTAGCAACAGAATAAATGTAAACTCTGGGGAGGTCGTTCTGTTCCGGGCGCGCCCAGGCGACCCACTGGCTGTCGGGCGACCAATTGTAAGATTGAATCTCGCCCCATTTATCCTGATCTACTTCAGTAACCGCTTTTGTAGTTACATCGACATAGCGGAGCCGTTGCAGGCGGTCGGACCAGAGTAGTTTTTTGCTGTCGGGCGACCAGACCGGTTGATAGTAATAGGTGTCGGCTCCGCTGGTTACTTGCGTCGGCTGTCCCTTGCCGTCCTGCGAACGGATATACAATTCGTTCTCGCCCGTGGCGTCGGAGTTATAGGCAATCCATTTGCCATCGGGCGACCAGATAGCGTCGCGCTCGTGTGCGTTTGAAGTCTTGCTCAGGTTGCGCGCTGTGCCTTCTTTCTTCGGGGCCGAGAAAAGTTCTCCGCGCGCCACCACAATCACGCGTTCTCCATCGGGTGCGAGATTGACCGATTGAATGTGCTTGGAGGCATCGACGAATGCCTGTCGCCCGGAGGCTAGATCTTCCTTGATCTCGATCGGCACCGGCACGGCTCTGCCGCTAGCGAGATCATAACGCCAGATGTAACCAGCTTGTTCGAAGACAATCGCATCTTTGCCGATGGATGGAAACTTGATATCGAAATCCTTAAAGGTGGTCAGCTGTTTCAGTTCTTTGCTCGTGAGATCAATCGAAAAAAGATTCATTCGGCCATCGCGATCGGAGGTGAAATAGATGCGATTATCAGGTCCCCACATCGGGCAGATATCTTGCGCCGGATTGTTGGTGAGATTCTCGGTCGTGCCCGTCTTGAAATCGTAGATCCAAATGTCATCTGCCATTCCGCCGCGGTAATGTTTCCAGGTCCGGAACTCGCGGAAGATCCGGTTAAACGCCATTTTCGAATCGTCCGGGGAAAAGGAGACGAACCCTCCGCGCGGGACGGGGAGTTGTTGCGGCAATTCTGCATCGAGGCCAACGGTGAAAAGCTGGCCGATAAAATCGTCGAACGATTTTCCGCGCGAGCGGAATACGATCAGCGGATTGGTGTTTTCCCAAGTCATGACGAGATTGTTCGGTCCCATTCGGTCCGAGATATCGTCGCGCCCAAGAGTAGGTGAGGTAGTCAACCGTTTAGGTACTCCACCTTCAGCGGGCATGACATAGACTTCGGTGTTACCGTCGTATTGCGAAGTGAATGCGAGTTGTGTTCCGTCGGCGGAAAACCGCGGGAACGAAGTGTAGCCCGGCCCGCTCGTTAAGCGGCGGGCGACACCGCCGTCCCTGGCGACAGTGTAAAGCTCGCCTGCGTAACAGAAGACAATTTGCGGGCCGTTGGTGGCGGGAAAACGCAGTAGCCGTGTCGTGTTGGGCAAATTCTCGGCTGACGCGAGCGGCACGACGGCACATGCGAGAAGAAATCGAAAAAGAACAGGAAACGAGAAAATGCGCATAAAGACGAACAAGCTGCGTTGCCGGCGCAATGACGCAACAATTTTTCGACGAGGTCGAAGGTCGAACGCGCTCATCACCTAGGTGGTGATGCGAGAAACTGGGATTGGTAACTGGAAGAGGCGACTTCCAAGTCGCCCCTTCCGGTCAGGTAAGACGAAAATTAGTTTGAATTGATCGGCAATGAATCGCGTTGGAGAAATTCCTGAAGCGAGGTTGGGATTGCAGAGTTTCTGTTCTCGGAGCCCATTATTTTCCCGGAGCTTCCGCCTTTTTTGTCCCTTTTCGGTGGCAAATCTGCCATCTTAGTTTGCCGCCGGCGACGTTTCTGGTCCTGCTGCCGTACGGATTGTTGTTTAATCATTGCGGGTGATGACGCCGAAAAGTGCGCCTTCGGGGCAGGCTCCTAATACCCTGCCATGCCACGGTGGTTAAGGCTTTCCAGCTCGGGAACTAAAATTATCTTCCTTAATTTGGCAGGTCGAGGTTTTTTAATGTGAGAATTGAATTTGTTTCTTTTTTTTTCGACGAATTAGAAGAATTTTTTAGAAGAGAAGAGAGGATTGTGCAGGTTTCATAAACGAGGCATCGATGCAATCCATCCGAGTCACTCTTTTTGCCCACGAATCACACGAAATGACACGAATTAAAAACGATTGGGATCATGTTTATGTTTGGCGTTGTGACGCTCCCCGAGCAGGGGCGCGAGAATATAGCTTCAACGGGGGCGTCGCTCTTACGACGAGCCAAGGCGCGCCGGGACCCATCGGTCCCGGCACAGTCGCTGGACGACTTTGGACCAATCGATTTCTGTGAGCGTTCGTGTGTTCCATGGGCCGCAAAAATCCTGTTTTCCTCTTGTTCGAAAGAAATTTCAGCGGACAACTGTAGCGTGATTCTCCGGTTCAGAAATTCGCGTGTGCGAAAAGGATAATGAGTGGGGAAACGAACCGGGATCTCAAGCTGGAGATCGCGCATGTCTTATTCATCGACATCGTCGGTTACTCGAAGCTGCTCCACAACGAGCAGAGCGAAGTTTTGCGCGAGTTGAATGAGATTGTCCGGAACACCGAACAGTTTCGTGCTGCGGATGCAGTGGGCGCACTGTTACGATTACCGACTGGTGACGGTGTTGCGTTGATTTTTCGCAACAGTCCGGAAGCTCCAGTCCATTGTGCGCTGGAAATCGCGGAGGCGTTGAAGAGCCGTTCGCGTTTTCAGCTTCGAATGGGAATTCACAGCGGCCCGGTAAACGAAGTCAGCGACGTAAATGAGCGCGCCAATATCGCCGGCGCAGGCATCAACATCGCGCAGCGAGTGATGGATTGCGGCGACGCTGGTCACATTTTGTTGAGTAAACACGTGGCGGAAGATTTGGAACATCACGAGCGTTGGCGTCCGCACTTGCATGAATTGGGTGAGATGATGGTCAAGCATGGAGTTGGGATTCGGCTGGTCAATCTCGCTACCGACGGCCTCGGCAATCTCGAGGTGCCGGCAAAAATTCAGCGTGAGCGTGAGGCGCGCACAGTCCTGGCGCGGCGAGCACGGGCGAAATTACGAAACGGGATTGTCTTCGGCTCGTTAGTTGCGATCGCGATCGTTGGGGTCGCCCTTTTTCTTTTGCGCGATCGATTTCGCCCGCACCCGGTTCAGGCCGCAATGGATGCGACCGGCGTTGCAGTCCTTCCGTTCGAAAATCTCAGCAGGGAGGCCGAGAACGCCTTTTTCGCCGATGGCATTCAGGATGATCTGTTGACGAATCTGGCAAGGATCAAAGCCTTGCGTGTGATCAGTCGCACCAGCGTGATGAAATATCGCGACATCGGAGAACGGAATATTCGCGCAATCGCGGAGACGCTCGGAGTGGCGAACATTCTTGAGGGAAGCGTGCGTCGAGAAAAGGATCGCGTGGTAGTGAATGCACAATTGATTGATGCGCGGAGTGACCGCCACGTTTGGGCGAATCGGTACGATCGCAATTTGAGTGATGCGCTCGGGCTTGAGGGTGAGCTGGCGGGGGAAATCGCGGACGCGTTGCGCGCGTCGTTAACGCCGGATGAAAAAGCGCGAATTGAACGCAAGCCGACCGAGAACGCGGATGCCTGGACGCTGTATCTGCGCGCAATTCCGATCGAGGAAGGCCCCGATACCCTGCTCCAGGATTTTAACCGCGCGGAAGACTTGTATTCGGAAGCGGTAAAGCTCGATCCGAACTTTGCTCTGGCCCACGCCCGACTCGGTTCCACCTGCGCGCGAATTTTTCATTTTTACGAACCAATCGATTCCCGGAAAGCAAAGGCGCGAGCCGAGGCCGAGATCGCGCTGCGGTTGCAACCGAACCTGGGCGAAGGTCACATCGCTCTCGGCGAATGCTATTACTGGATCGATAGCGACTATGAACGGGCACTGTCCGAATTTGCGACTGCTCAGGAATTGCTCCCGAACGATGGCTATATTGGAATGCTAGTGGCGGCGATTAGCCGGCGACAGGGACGCTGGCCGGAATCGCTCGAGGCGTTCGAAAGAGTTCAAAAACTCGACCCGCAGAATCCGAACATCGTCCGCAATCTACTCTTTACCTATACTTCGATGCGACGGTGGGACGAGGCGGCGGTAATCGCAGCGCGATTCCGTACCCTGGCACCTGATTCGATTGTTGGAAAAATTCAGTCCGGATATGTCGAATTCATGCGGAAAGGAGAAACCGCGACGCTAAAAAATCTGTTGGCGCAAATCCCGGCGGGAATTGATCCCGATGGAGCCGTGACAGGCTCATGGTGGGATGCAGCCATGCTCGAGCGAGATTTCGCCCACGCCGCGGAGGTATTGGAGAAATCCTCATTAACAGAGATCTCGTACTTCAACAGTGCGCTGACGCCGAAATCGTTTCTTGCCGGAATCACGGCGGTCGCGCGCAATGATCGTGGCGCGGCGGAGAGAAATTTCGCGGCTGCTCTGCCCGAGCTTGAAAAGCAGGTGCAGGAAGCGCCCGACGCCGCCGACCGCCACGCTAATCTGGGGATGCTCTACGCCTTCATGGGAAAACGCGATGACGCGATTCGAGAAGGCCGCCGTGCGGTGGAATTGAAACCGGAATCAAAGGACGCCTACGACGGCGCGATCATGAATTGCAACCTTGCATTAATTTACGCAAGAGTGGGCGAGAAGGAACTGGCGATGCCGTTGATCGAACGCTTGCTGAAGACGCCGGGGGCAGTGGACAGCGTGAATTACAGCATAACCGTTAACGATTTAAAGTACCGCTGGGAATGGGACGGATTGCGAAGCGATCCGCGGTTTCACAAGCTAGTTAGCTGGCCACCGTAAATAGACATTGCCTTTATCATTTCGAGCGTAGTCAAGAATCTCTAGCTAATCCGTCCGTCCGAGATATTTTGCTCTGCTTATCGGTTCCACTTCGAATTGAAAAGCTTGCTACTGTTCGCGACTGTCTCTTGGAGCAGATCGTTCTGCGAAAAGAGTTAGAGATCCTTCGACTTTCGTTCAGGATGACAACAGGGGGATGCGCATGAAGGCATTTGATCACAGCGCCGCTGTGGCGGACAAACATGCATGTGCAACGAATGGTTTTCTGCGCATTTGGCTGCATTCGACTAAACCGCGTGTGTCTGCGCATTGAGTATGAATCCGAGGTCATTCTTTTCCGAGCTAAAGCGACGCAATGTTTACAAAGTTGCGATTACTTATGCGGTAGTCGCGTGGCTGCTGGTGCAGGTAGGATCGATCCTATTTCCGACTTTTGAAGTCCCCTCCTGGGTGATGAAGGTATACGTCACCGCGATCGCGGCAGGATTCCCGGTCGCGCTGGTTATGGCCTGGGCGTTTGAACTTACACCGCAGGGGCTCAAGCGAACGGAAGTGGCCGATGCGGCGCAAGAACACTCCGCCCGCGGCGGCTGGATTGCCGTTATTGTGATCACGACGGCGCTCTCGCTTGGGTTGTTTTTGCTGGGACGTTATACGGCGAGCCAGGCCGCGCCGCGAGAGAGAGGAGTGGCTACACAGAGATCGGTAGCGGTGTTGCCGTTTGAAAATCTTAGCGACGACAAGTCGAATGCTTATTTCGCCACTGGTATTCAAGATGAGATTCTCACTCGTCTGGCCAGGCTCAATGAGCTAAAGGTGATCTCGCGAACTTCCACCGCGCAGTATCAGAGCAAGCCGGCCAATCCTGGCGAAATCGGGAAGCAGCTCGGTGTCGCGCATCTATTGGAAGGCAGTGTCCAGAAAGTCGGCGAACAGGTGCGGGTGAATGTGCAACTGATCAACGCGCAAAACGATGCGCACGTCTGGGCTGACACCTACGATCGCAAGTTGACCGACATCTTTGCCGTCGAAACCGAGATCGCCAAATCGATTGCCGAGCAATTACAAGCAAGGCTCACCGGTCACGAGCAAGAGGCGTTGGCGCTCAAACCAACGAGCAATCCGGAAGCTTACGATGCTTATCTGCGCGGACTGGCGGCGGAAAGCGAAAGCTTGCTCACGGTCTATCCATTTCAAAAGGCGATCAGTTTCTACAAACGTGCGATCAAGCTTGATCCCGATTTTGCGATCGCCTGGGCGCGTCTGTCGCGAATGTATTCATTGCTATACGGCTCTTTTGGCGATCGCCTGGGCGACGCCAAGGGCGCCTTGGAGCGCGCGCAAGCGCTCCAGCCGAACGCGCCGGAGACTCTGCTGGCCTTGGGGTATTACCAGAATGACGAGCTGCGCGAGTACGAGCATGCACGCAAAACTTTTCTTCGCGTCGCCACACTGTTGCCTGGGAACAGCGAGGTCCCAGCTTCGTTAGCGAGCATCGCTCGACGGCAGGGGCAATGGGACAAAGTGACCGATTATTCCGAGCAAGCGCTCGTACTTGATCCCCGCAATCCAGAGTTGTTAGTGCGTGTTGCTTTCAATTACGGCGATCAGCGGCAATTCGAGATAGCGCGTTCATTTCTCGACCGGGCTCTGCAAATCCGGCCCGATGATGTCGAAACAAAAGCCGCGAAAGCTGCGATGTACCAGGCGCAGGATAAACTGACGGAAGCCGATAAATATTTGGCTGAGGTGAACGCACTCACTCCGTCGTATGAGGCAGTTGGAGCAAAGGTCACGCAACTGAGGCTCGAGCGAAAAAATGATGAAGCGGTGCAGTTGTTAAAAACGCGGATTGGTCAGTTTGAATTTGGTTCGTACATAGAAGAAGCGGTTTTTGGCTATTTTCTGGCCTTCGCGCAGCATGTCGCCGGCAATAAGGCCGCCGCACAAGCTACGGCCGCGCAGACTCGCGACAGGCTGGTGCAGTTGACACGCGAGCAACCAGACAACGATTGGCTGGCAGTCATATTGTCTCAGACCTATGCTATTGCCGGTGATAAGAATGCCGCTTGGAAGGAAGCCGAGCGCGTGAAGAGGATCACGTCTTCATTAGCCGATGTGGCAGTCGGACCTTTTGCCGACGAGAACATGGCGGTGGTGGCAACACTCTCGGGAGAAAAAAGTCGCGCGATTGAGTTGCTCTCGCATCTCGCGCGCATTTCCTATTCGGGTTGGTTGTACGGATATCCGGTTACGCCGGCGGCGCTGCGGCTTGATCCCATTTGGGACCCGCTGCGCGGTGATCCGGCGTTTCAGAAACTTTGCCAGGATAAAGTGCGGTAAGTCCTACAATTCGCGAAAGGCGCGTCCAAGATTCGTTAGGACATCGCGCGGCAGAAGCGATTGCTCACTTTCACCGTCGTTGAATATCGCGATTTCGGCAGCGCGGCCGCAGACCCAGGCGCCGACGCGGGCGGCGTCAAATAGCGAAAGTTTTTGTGCGATCAGTGCAGCGCAAACACCGGTAAGAACGTCGCCCATTCCACCGGTGGCCATCCCAGGATTGCCGGTGGTGTTATAGCTGATTCGTTTGCCGTTTTCGGCGACGATAGTACGACTTCCCTTTAACAAAAGCGTGACCGGGAATTCGGCAGTGAATTTTTTGGTGAGTTCAACCCGTGAAATTTTGCGATCGCCGGCCAGACGTTTCATCTCACCCGGGTGTGGTGTGAGCAAACGCGTGCCGCGACAATTTTTAAGAATACTGACCTCCGTGGAGATAATATTGAGAGCGTCGGCATCGACGACCATCGGGTTCTCTGTGCGCTGAACCAGGTCGATAATTTCCCTGGGATCTTCCTTTCCCAGTCCGGGTCCAATTCCCCAGACGTCGATTTTTTCGTCGAGCAAATCGCGATAGGACTTGATTGGTTTAACCATCGATTCAAACGGCGCGGCAGCGGCGACGACTTCGTAGATATTTTCCGGCACGAAGACTTCGACCAGGCCAGCGCCACCGCGCAAGGCCCCCCACGCGCACATAGTGGCGGCTCCGGCAAAACCGCGCGAGCCGGCGACCATACCAACGCGTCCGAATTGATTTTTGTGCGCTTCGAACTGGCGGCGTGGCAACAGACCGCGCAGGGCGGTGGCAGAGGCGACAGTTTCGTCAGCTGTCTTGAGCGGGAGATCGGGCAAAGGGACAACTTCAAGGCGGCCGACGAAGTTGATTGCATCGTCCGCAAGCAGGCCACGCTTCGCCGCCGCGATGGTGACCGTGAAATCGGCGACAACACAATCGGGATCAGCGTTGCCCGAATCGCCATCGAGGCCGGTCGGCTGATCGACCGCAAAGACGAACGCGTTATGTTGTCGGCGTAAGCGATTGATCTCGCGACAAGCCGCCAGAATTGGATCTCGTAACGGCGGCTTGGATCCAAGCCCGAGCAAACCGTCGAGAATGACGGTAGAGCAGGGTAGGGTGCCGCTCAGGTTTGCGGCTGACACGGCCGCCCCTGCAGCAGGGGGGGTATCGCGGAACTCCGTAATCTTTTTGCGCAGCAACTCGCTGCATTCTGATTCGGGAAAGGAAAGATGCACATCGGTATGCCAGCCCGCGCGCTTTAGGTGCGCCGCAGCCACGAGAGCATCGCCACCATTGTTCCCCTTGCCGGAAAAGACCAGGCAATAGCCGGAACGCGGAAAGAACTGCTGGATCACAGTTGCGACACCGCTGCCTGCCTGATTCATCAGATGTTCGGCGGAAATCCCGCGCGCAAATGCCGCATTTTCTGCGTCACGCATTTGCGCCGAGGTAACAACCGGCGAGTTCACTCTGGCTCGGAGCTTACTGCCTTTTTTTCAGTGCTAGAGCTTTTTTTCTCAGTGCTGGAGGACTTTTTCTTATTTGAGGCGGTATGACGGCGGTGACGACGCGCTGTTGATTCCCGGACGGGCAATTTCCTGGGCGAGTTTTTGCCGGTAAGCAGTAGTCTGAGCGAATTCTGCCTCGGTCGGGTTAGTGAGAAATCCGCATTCGACCAGCACAGCTGGAATCGTTGTTCGACGCAGAACGAAATAGCCGCGGCGGCGGACGCCGCGATTTTCCGACGGCGCGCCTCCAACGACGGCGGAATGAATGCTGGCGGCGAGCGGGGCGCTTTCTGTGCTATAAAAATACGTCTCAATGCCGCTGGCTCCGCTGCGCGATGCGGAGTTGAAATGGATGCAGAGAAAAATGCCATTGGGATAGGAATTAGCAATGGCGACACGCGAGCCCAGCGGCACAAATATGTCTGTGGTTCGCGTCATGACCACCCTGTATCCGGCTTTCTCCAGGATCGGTTTCAATCTTAAGGCGACATCCAGGTTCATGTTTTTCTCCAGGACGCGTTGACCGGGAATACCTCCATGATCAAAACCACCGTGACCCGGATCGATGACAATGGTGGTAAAACGCGTTTGGGCGGACGCGGTGGAGGCGAGCGCCATAGCTGCCAAACAGCAAACAATGTATCGCGGCAAACTTCCCGTCATGATGCGAATCTCTCAGTCGCCGCGCGGTTTCTCGTTTGGGCGCGTCGATAATTTCGGGACGGCGTTGCGCACAGCCTGAGCGGCGACTGCCTCCGTCATACCTCCTACGACCGCGATTTCGCCATCAGCCGTTCGCTTGAAATGGGGACGCGATTTTGTTTCGAGCAGGGTTGAATGAGAGAGAAGTTGTCCGTTCAAGCCAATGATCGCATAAGACCAGGCACGCGGGGCCGAGCAATGCAGGACATGAAGTTTGTTTTCGCGATCGATTTCGGCGTGCGGTTCGTCAAAGGCGATAACGTGTCCGAGCGAGTAGGTGGCATAGACGGTATTGCGATGTTCATCTTCGACTCGGACATACAGTGAAGTGTGATCGGCAAACCGATTCGTCAGAAGCGAGTAGGTGCGGCTATCTCCCCCGGCACCACTGTCCGCGGGAATGCCCACACTTTGTTTCCAGATCGGACGCGCGTCCGTAACTTCAACCACCTTGGTTTGCGAATAAAAGTAACGGCCGAGGTCAGAGAAATAGACATGGGCGCGAACGTGGTAGTTCCCGAAATCCTGGATGGGATACTGATTCGCGAGGTTAATTTTTTGGGTAACAGTTTGGCCGGTTTCAATGTGGAGCGGTTCCATCTTCTGCGAGGAATCAGCCGAGACCGACTGGCCATCGCGGCCGGTAATTTCGAATCCGAACCAGCGTTCTCCGCCCTCGTCATGCAAATCAATGTCACGTCCGGCGCGATTAGTAATGGTGACGGTGGCGAGCAGTGGTTCGTAGGCGATGTATTGCAAGCGGCTGAATTTCAATTGCACTTCAATCTGAGCATTGACCGCACCAGTGACGAAGCCGAGGAGCAGAAAAAGAGCGGCGAATTTCAGCGACTGCATGGGACTATGAATAGAGCAGGAATCTCACCGGCGGGCTCTGGAAAAACGTTCACCCCGTTTGCTGCCGCCAGGCCGGCAGGGCGCGACGTCTTCCTTCTTCCAGCGCGTCGAGGAGCAATGCATTCCATGCCTTACTAACTGTTTCAACACCGGGGGAGGCGGCACGGTCGTAAGCAAGTTCGATTTCGCCCCAGCTCACGATTTCAACCAAAGCGTCGTCTCCGCATTCTGTGCCGGTCTCAGAGTGGACGACTTCGCCATTGCGCAAATAAATGCTGCCGACGTTCGCGCCTGAAACTATTTGCAGGGCGCCGCTGCGCCCGGAGAGGCAGCACATCTGCAAGATATCAAGAACGTGAAAAAGATCGGGCGCACCGGAAAACATCCGCATGGACCGCTCGATCGTGGCGATTAATCGTTCCCCGTCGATTGGTTCCGGAAAAACTTTCGAACCGGCCACTTCCATGCGTTGTTCGGAAGCGGCGTAGGCCGGGAGGAACAATGTTTGTAGCCCCGGGAACATTTCGCCCAGCGACGCGCCGAGGATAAAACCATCAAGCCCCGGTGCCTGAAGTTGGGTTAAAAGAATTTGCGGCCACACTTCCGGTTGCCGCCGTAACCAGAACAGAGTTTCACTTTCGCTGTGGGTGAGGACACTTTCGTATCCAGTGTAATCTTTCACCAGTTGCACCAGGTCCCGCCCAATCTCGGGGTCGCGATGCACGATGAGCAATTGCGTCACGGCGAGAGCGAAGGGTTCGGCGCGTCGTTGCTCAGCCGTGGAGGGTCGGCCCGAACCGTCTGCAATTTATCGTCATACAAAATGCGAATGACGTAGCCGAGATATTGGCGCCGGATGGAATCGGCCGCCTCGGCATTTGCGACCGAATCGGTTCGTTTCTTCGACCGCGTGGAATTCTTTCCAGGCGTAATGGCCGCTGCCGCGGCCGAGAGCGCCGCCTCGGAAGTGATGGCATGGGTCTTGGAACGAAGATACGTAACGATCAACGTTTCGGGGTTGGATTCCGCCCAATCGTGTTTCGGGTTCATCCATTCGTAGTTAACGTCCGCGTCTGTGGCCACGACCTTGTCGTTATCGAGCGAATCGTAGAACAACACCATGATGCGCAATTTGGAATGATCGATAGCGACACCATCCCGCTTCTTGATACCGATCTTTAATCGAAAATTCGTTTCCGCGTCAGGATCGGGAACCTGCTCGGTTTCAATGTTGGTCACCCCGAAGACGGATCCCTCCGGAAGTCCTTCCGCGTCCAGCGGTTTGCCTGCCGTATCCATGGCGACGCCCGGCGACGGTGTCGCAGCTGCGCCTACCCGCAATTTCATGTCGGCCAATTCGTAGAGCGGACCGGCTGAAGGGCCAAGATCCTGAATTTTCTTCCAAGTCTCGTTAGAACGATCGTAAAGCTGAATGGATTCGTAAATCGCGGCCATTTCCGCCAATACCTGCGGATTTTTTGGGTCGCGCTGTGATGCATCCTGCAACCGCGCCAGGGCGTTGGCGGTATCGCCGCGCTCGCGCAAAACGTTGGCTTCTTTGAGCAAACGATCGGAGGCGGAAAGAGCAGCTGAGCTCGGAGCGCCTGCCTGGGGCGGAGCAGGCGTCGGCCCCGGCTTCACGCTGGCGGTTTGGACCGGCGCCTTTACCGATGGCAATGTCGCGCGCTGGGCCCGATGCTCAGCGCCGAAATGAATTGCGATCGCCAGAATTTCCAGGCCGGCGAAAGCGAGGATAACGCCGACTGCGACGGAGTAGGTCCGGTCGCTGGGAGAAGAGGATGCGGCGAGAACGGGCATTACACCTTTATACTCAGTTAATGGGACGCGGGGGAGCTGTCAATCGACTGCTCGTGGACAAGATAGAGAAAGGAATTGTTCAAAAATTTTGGCTACCGCGCTCTGTCGATTAAGAGAATGAGTAGGTCGAAGAAAGGCGGCGGAGCCGCTTAGCGCGAGATGTCACTTTGGGAAAGGAGCCGAAAACCTTCACCAATCAAAACGGAGGAGGCGCACTCGGAATCGTCGACATGCATGGCAAGAGCGGCACGGCCATTCGGTCGGGTGAGGAGCGGATAACTGAAATGGACATTTACTTCCGCCATCAGGAGCGTCGACAGAATTTTGATGAATTGGGTGGCGACCTCGCGCAGCTCCACCACCATTAATTCAGAGACGCCGAAGGCGATATTGTGGTCGCGGAACAATTCTTCGACTCGTTCCGGATCGCTTACTATGATTCGGGCGATGGCGGCATCGGTTGATTCCGAAATGCTCAAGGCTACGACATGAGTGGCGTGGGCGTTCAGCAGCTTCACGATTTGGAGCATGGCGCCGACTTTGTTGGGCAGGAAAACGGAGAATTGCCGTACCAGTGGTCCTCCGATTTTTGAGGTAGTTTCTGGCAAATCGATCTGCATACTTTTCGAGCCCCGAGCCAAAATTGGGGAGGGGAAATATCTCACTGTCTACCTT
Organism: Verrucomicrobiota bacterium; assembly: GCA_003219175.1. Classification (GTDB taxonomy): domain Bacteria; phylum Verrucomicrobiota; class Verrucomicrobiia; order Chthoniobacterales; family UBA10450; genus AV69. Next base: position 20,921 of record QHPU01000077.1, read on the forward strand.
CCATTTCCAACCGAATTTGGGGGGTGCCAAGTGCACTGACGGGAGAACACTCGGCAAGCGGAGCACTTGTCCTACAAGGTTGGCGTATCTGTAGGGCAGGCCCTTCGCCTGCCATCAGCACCAAAAGGTTGCGTCGACGAGTATTTCGCCAGAATGCTCGCGCTCCAGTTGATTCTGCCTAGAATCGGTCGCGGGATGGAACAGGACGAAAGTGAGTTGCTGGCGTTGCGGCGCGAAAAGTTGGCGGCGCTGGAAAAGCTGGGTATCGCGCCGTTTGGGACGGCGTTCGAAACTTTCGGTGATATCGCCCAAGTGAGGGAAAAATTTGCCGAGGACGCGAATTTTCGTGTTGCCGGCCGGATCACCGCGCACCGTGATATGGGCAAAAGTCACTTCGTCGATCTGAAGGACGGGAGCGGACGGATCCAGATTTATTTGCACGCAAAAGAACTGGGTGCGGAAGCGATGGAGATTTTCAAGCTCCTCGATCTTGGCGATTTCATCGGTGTCGAAGGAACGTGTTTCACGACCAAGACGGGCGAGCCGACGTTGAAAGTGCACAAGCTGGAGGTGCTGACGAAATCGTTGCGGCCGTTGCCGGAAAAATGGCACGGCTTGCAGGACATTGAGGCGCGGTATCGGCAGCGTTATCTCGATCTAATTACGAACGATCAATCACGCGCGGTTTTTGCGCAACGATTTGTCATTGTTCGTGAGATCCGACGTTTTCTGGAGAGTCGCGGTTTTGTGGAAGTGGAAACGCCGATACTGCAATCGGTCGCGGGCGGGGCGGCGGCGGAGCCGTTTGCGACCCATCACAAAGCGCTCGGATTGGATCTTTATCTGCGGATCGCGCCTGAACTTTATCTGAAGCGATTGCTGGTGGGCGGGTTCAACAAGGTTTACGAGGTGAACCGAAATTTTCGTAATGAAGGAATTTCGCGGAAACATAATCCGGAATTCACCATGCTAGAGGCATATTGGGCGTATGCCGATTTCGAGAAGATCGCCGATTTGGTGGAGGAAATGATTTGCCATGTGGCGGAGGCGATGGCCGGCTCGCTCCGTGTCGAACATCGCGACGCGGAGGGGAACGTGACGCGAACGATTAATCTGACGCGGCCCTGGCGGCGGGCGCGTTATCATGATTTGGTGCGGGAAACGGCGGGCGCGGATTGGTTTGAAATCTCGAGCGAACAACGCCGTGAGCGGGCGAAAAGGCTGGGCGTGGAGATCCTCCCGCAACTGGCCGACTTTGAAGTGACGCAGCACGTTTTCGAAAAATTGGTGGAAGAAAAGAACTTCGATCCGCTTTTTGTCACGCATTGTCCCAAGGAACTGGTGCCGTTGGCAAAACAGAATCGCGAGCACCCCGAGCTCGTTGACGTTTATGAACTAATCATCAACGGCGTAGAAATTTCACCTGGTTACACGGAGCTGAACGATCCCATCACGCAGCGGCAGCGTTTGCTTGAGCAATCGGGGGAGGAAACGCAAAAACTGGACGAGGATTTCCTGCTCGCGCTCGAGCATGGCATGCCGCCGGCCGGCGGATTCGGCCTTGGGATCGACCGGCTGACGATGTTACTTACAGGTGCCGAATCGATCCGGGATGTGATATTATTTCCGCTGTTGAGGCCGAAACGCCTCAGCTGATTTTTCCGTTTCCAACATGCCAACATTGCCGGCCAGTTCATCTCTGGTGAGCGAAAAGCCGCGGGCCGCTGGGCAGTACGCGCTATTGCGCGGAGTGCCGCTCTTCGCCGCGCTCGATGATGCCGCCGTAGAGGAGCTTTTTGGTTATCTTCATCCAATGGAACTCCAAGCCGGCTCCAATTTGTTTCGGGTCGGCGATGCCGGAGACGCAATGTACATTATTGAGAGGGGACACGTCCGTATCACTGTCACCGATGCGGATGGAAGAGAAGTGATTCTGGCTTCTCTGGGTCATGGCGATTTCTTTGGCGAAATGGCGATGCTCGACGGTCACGGCCGTTCGGCGGATGCGACGGTGACGGAAGACTCGCGTTTGAGGGTCCTGACGCGCAAGGATTTCCTGAATTTCGTCTCGAGCGACTCGCGCATTGTCTTGGAAATGCTGAGCGCGATTACGCGACGGTTACGTCGGACGGATGATCTTCTGCGGCATCGTGTTTCGCGAAATGCGAATGAAGAGGACGCCAAGAATCTGACCCTGTCGGACCGCGCTGCTGATCAGATCGCGCGGTTCGGCGGGAGCTGGAAGTTCATCGCGGCATCGATCCTTTTTACTTTGTGCTGGATTGCGTTTAACAGCGCGCTGCTCCACGACAGGGGTTTTGATGCCTATCCTTATGTTCTGCTTAACCTGGTGATTGGGATGATTGCGTCCTTGTCGGCGCCGATCATCATGATGTCGCAGAATCGCGAAGCGCAGAAGGACCGGCTGCGTGCGGATCTCGATTATCAGGTAAATTTGAAAAACGAGGTGCTGCTGTCCGAGATTCTGCGCCTGCTCGAAAAGCGGGAGAAAGACGCGCGCAGAAGCGATGGAGATGAAGAGTGATGGAGTGGTGAAGTAACGGACGGCGCGCGGTTCAATGGACAAATTGCCTCTCATTCCTTCATAGGCCCCGCGCGTCCGAGAGGTCTAATCATTTCGCCGGAGGCGACGGCGTTTTCGGATTCCAAAGGTGAAACGTATAAGTGAAGACGATGTAACCGAGCACGCGGTGTGGGCGGTCGTTGGTCACGTAAATGGCGGGGTTGAATTGCAGATCGCGCGTCAGGTTACAAGTAAGCCCGGCAGTGACGGAGTTACCGGATCCGCTTTGGAAATCGAGCTGTGCCCTCCAGGTTTGATTGAAGTCGTAGGCCCAGCCGAGAATGGCTTCGTTGCGCGAGCCGGCCCGAATCGCACCGACAATGAATTTGTGATGCTCGGTGTAGTAACCCGCCTCGATGAACGGCTGGGGATCGACATGGCTATGGGGCGACCAGTTGATAGCGCCAATAGAAAGCAGCCAGGGTTCTTTTTGGAGTAGCCCAAGTTCTGTTCCAAAGATTACTTCGTTCGGTTTGAATCCCTTGAACACCGCGATCTCGGCCCATTTAATGAGACCGATTTCAAGTTGGGCTTCGTAGGGGTTGCCGATGCGCTCGCTTTGGACCTGCGCGCCGATCGAAACGTCGCCTGGCGGTTCCAGATCGGGCGTAACGATTTGGCTTAGACCTTTAGTAGTAGCGTGTGCCGGATTGCAGCGAAAGAGGGCGAGTAAAATGAAAGCAAGGAAAAGAACTTTGTGCACGCAGTCTTGTAGTCGGAGCGGGGCGATAATTTAAAGAAGAAATAGCCGCATGCATAGGGGTGACGGTCCCGATGGGCCCAACATGTCGTACCGGCGGAAGGGATGAGCAGGCATTTGTCTTGCTAGTAATCGCATGAAATATGTCACTTCATTCGCGCCCCAAGGAGCAACGGGAGGCCGTCCGCCAGCTCGTTTATCTCGTCCTTACACGCGACATGTCCACCTTTACCCCCGATCGCTTTAGACATTGGATCAAGGAGACCGATGCCAAGTTCCGCAAGGTCAGCCTGATGCTGAAGTTTGAGATCAAGGATCGGTTCATCTATTTTCGGATCAAAGAGATTCGTAACGGCCGAATCATTTACCAGTTCGAATCCTCCACGCGCGTGCCTTTCGATGAGCGCGATGTGGTGCTTTCGTACGAGGAGTTGAACCCCGTCGGGCGGTGAATAGGTAAACTACCCTGCAGCTACGACGCTCCGTCGCCGCGTCTTTGAGACGACTCGACAGAGCGAAGTAGCTACATTCCTACCGCCACGCTAGCATCAAAGAGCCCTAGAACGCGAACGTCAGACCGCTTCGGACCATTCCGAAATCGTTTTGTGGTCCGTTGACAATGTTCCAACTGAAATCGTTCATCCAGCCAATGTGCGGGCTAATGCGGACTTCGAGCCCGCCCCCAAACTGGCCTACCGCTTTGCTGGTAGTGCCGTGATGGATCGTATGAAAAAGCGGTACTGGAACTTCGCCGACACCTCCGAATCCGTCGAAAATGATTGCATCACGTTCCCCGCCGCCCCAGATCACCCCGCCGCCTGCCCAAACGTAGGGCGCAAAACGAGAGCAGGGAATCGGATAACGAAGGGTAAAGGTTCCCAACACCTCGCCGACTGCTCGATCCTCGCTGCGTCTCTCTTTAATAAAGGTGACACCATTGGATTCGAGATCAAAGCCAGCCCCCCGATGTGCATCGAGGACAAATCCTTCAACACCGATTCCGAAATAACGATGGAAAAAGTATTTGATGTCGCCGCCGCCGCCAAAGGCGTGGTCGCCACCGAGATATCGATCAAAAGTTCCGTAGACGGTGTGGCCTTCCGTGGTGCTTTGCACGATGTCGGCCAAGCTCGGATTAGGTTCGTACTCAGTCCCGGTGGCGGCGTAGGTTCCCCACAAGCTGATATTCCATTCGTTGTCCGCGTACCATTGCGGACAGGGCGGGGCAACCTGTTTCATTTCTTTGCCCGAGTATTCCGGCCCCGCATAGGCCAGTCCCAAGCAGGCGGAAAAAGTCAGTAAGCTTAAGGTCAGATGCTTCACAATTTTAAGTCTAGGATCGGCTTTTAGGCTTTCAAAAAAGGAAATTTGTTTATCGGTTACGCGTCGAGACGGGCGCTTCGGCACCCTGCTCCTGCCCCGGGCCAAGCAGAAACGAGAAAATGGCGAAGACCTGCACAGCCGGCGCGTCGGCTGTGCACCCAAACAGCGTTGAAACATCAAAGCGGGTATTCTTCGACGTGCGAAACGCTGCGGTTGGCCCAATGACAAAACTATGCATCGGATCGCCCCGCGTATCTTTGACGGTGAAATTCTTGTATTCCATTTCGACGCCTACTTTCAGTTGCTCATGAGGCAACAGAATTGGCATCGTGGCGCTTTGGGCGAATCCCCATTCGCGGCCGCGATCGCCGGTATTTTCCTTTTCGAAAAACAGATTCGCGGCCCACTCAACGCGCTCACTGAAGTCCTCCGCCAAGAGGAGACGAAACTCATATGCATCTGGTACTTTGGGCGGCCCACTCTCTTCCTCTTCTTCTCCTGGAGGCGGTGGCGGGCCTTCTTCATGGCGAATAGTGCCGACGCCAAACTTGTACTCGGCGAATAGAGTTGGGTTCAGCGGAATCTTGTTCCAATCAGCGAGAGCGTAACGGCCTTCAAGGCTCACCGTTTGAAACCCGCCGCCGCCGTTGAAGCGTTCCAGTTGTGCCTCAGCGGCGACCCCAAAGCGATAGGGCAAGCCCATTTCCACTTCCTGAGTGAAAGTGTGATCGGGAAAGCCGTGACGGAATGCATCACCCTCGTAGATCTCCCCGAAATACCATGTCCACGGTGGGAGGACATAAGCGGTGGTGAGCGGCGCGGAACGTGAACGTGACAAGCCACCGGGAGCGCCATACGCGCTCGTGACATCGTCGCCGGTGACCACCACACGTTCTTCGGTCTGCGCACTGGCCGAAGTCGTAGACAGGAAAAGGGGGGCGAGCGATAAGAGCGGTCCAAGCAATCGCTTAACGGGGGAGAGTTGCATGTCGCCCTTTAAGGAAAGCGGAGGCGCCTGGCAAGAGAAAAGTTACAGATTTGTAATGAATTTTTTGTAATGTTGGACTGTTTGTCTCAATTTCCAGTGCCGGCGATGAGGAGAAACTCGACACTTAGCTCAAGCGCGTCCATTTATACAGGTCGATGCGATTAAAGGAGAGGGAGGAAGATGGCGTAACCATATTTGCGCTGTCTGGCGCGATTGATTTGCACTATGTGCCGACTTTGCGCTCGCTCTTTCAATCGAAACTGAACGAACGTTGCCTGGCGTTGATCGTGGACTTGAGTGCGGTGGATTTCATTGATTCAACCGGGTTGGCGACGTTGATCGAATATCATCGCGATGCGGGTGGACACGGCGGAATTTTTTGTCTGGCCGGTATTAATCCGATACTGAAAGCGATCTTTGATGTGGTCCAGTTTGATAAGGTGCTGGCGATTTTCTCAACCGTGGCGGAAGCCAAGGCGGCGATCAACAGCGGTCGAGTGCGGCCATACCTGGCGGACGAACCAGCAGCGAACTAGGGCAGCGCGCCTACCGCCTCTTCATCTCCTGCTTCTAATTTGAATGGCTTAAGAATGATCAGTTCTCGAGGCCAGTGCCCCGACGAATCTCTCCAGTTCCTGAAAATCGATCGGTTTGGTCAGGTGATGATCGAAGCCGGCGTCCAGACTGCGCCGGACATCCTCCTCCATACCAAAACCACTTAACGCGATGCCCACCAGCGATTGCCGCGCCTTGGCGGCGCGCATGACCTCACACCCATTGCCATCGGGCAGGCCGATGTCGCTAATCAATCCGTCAAAACGCTCGTCCTCGAGAAGTTTGATCGCGGCCTGGACACATTCGGCAGTCAGAACTCTGTGGCCCTGTTTTCGCAGAAGCGAAGCGAGAACGCGCAAGGTCTGAGGATGGTCGTCTACCACAAGCAGCTGCAAGCTCCGGGCTGGCCTGTGATCTGTGATAGAAGGCGAGACGGTTGTGACTTTCGGGCTGTCGACCGTGGCGAGACTAAGTTTGAAAGAAGCTCCCCGATTCAGGCCCTCGCTGTGAACACTGATCGTTCCTCCTTGCAGCTCTAGCAGCCGCTTTGAAATCGTTAATCCGAGCCCGAGTCCACCAAATTTTCGGCTGATCACACGTTCGCCCTGTTCGAACGCGTGGAAAATTCGATCCCGTTGCTCCGGTTCAATGCCCACTCCGGTGTCGGTAATCTGAAAAACAAACCGTCCATCTTGGTTGGCGGTGCGCATGGCGATGCGGCCGGTCTCCTTACTGAACTTGACCGCATTGTTGAGCAGGTTCCAAAAAACCTGCTGAAGTCGAACGGCATCGGCCCAGACGTGGTGCCGGTCCGCGCCAAAATTGACTATTAGATCCAAGTGTTTCTGGAGGATCTTGTCGCGCGCGATTTCAAGACTGTTCCGCAGAAGGTTATGGACATCGACCACTTCGAGGTGGAGCTCGATTTTTCCGCGAGTAATTCGGGTCAGATCCAGCAGATCGTCAATCAGGCGGGCCTCCAATTGAACACTGGTGCGAATAGCAGTGATTTCTTCGCGAAGTTGGGACGACAGATCTGCGTGTTCTGCCAAGTAGCTTGCAGCCGCCAACGCCGGAGTCAGTGGCGTTCGCAGTTCGTGACTGAGGACGGCAAGAAAATCGTCTTTAGCTTTGTTCGCTTTTTCGGCCGCCATTTTTTCAATGTTGAGCTGGTGAACCTGTCGTTCCTGCTTCTGCCGTTCCTGTTCCGCGATGATGCGGTCGCTGTCGCTATGAAAAAGCATCCTCGTTGTCCACCAGATAGCCGCGAAAAACAGGACCATGAAAGTCGTGGCAGAATGAGCTGCGCCAAAAGTCGGATCATACAGGCCGGCTTTCTCCACACCCTGACGAATGGCACCAATTGAAATCGGAAGAAGGATAGCAAGCGGAATCAGGCGCCGTGCCAGCATTCCAGCGGCCGTTTCGCTGACGATAATCGCGAGTGTTCCGCGGTCGGCGCGAGCGAGAAGAATTCCGGTCGCGAGGAGGAAAAAGCAAACTGAGGTCAGAAAGGAAGCCGGTGTGTAAGTGGCACTGACATAAAAGCCTGTAAGATGGTGAGCGTGGGCCACCACGGAAAGAATTGCGATGATGGCGGTGAGGGCGCAGGCAAGTTCGCCCGGACGAAATCCGCCGACAGTTTTGTAATTGAGAGCCAGAAGTGAGGCGCCGATCAAAACAAAGCTCGCCGAAATTCTTGCACCGTTGGCTTCGACTAAAGAGCCGTCGGACAGAGGCGGCAGGGTCAGCCATTTGGCAGCGACTGATTCATGGTAGGAGAGCAGAAGAAAACATCCTCCCATGGCCATGACCCCGGCGGCGAGGGCTAGTCCCAAAATCGTCTGCTTCCTGCTGGCTTCTGGAGCCTGTCGCAGAAACAAGGCGATACTTGCTGCGATCAAACCGCTGGCAGTAATTGGATTCATCGCGATCATGCCGGGCGCGAAGTTCTTGAGCGGATCGATCTGCAGGATCCATCCGGTGAGAACGGTGGTGGCGATTGCGGCGGTGAGACGACTAGCCGCCACCGGCGCGATCTGAGTGATCGGTGCTTTCAAACGAATCTGAACAGGTTCGAAGACAAACTGGAGCCAATTTCGTGCTAAACATTGTCCGCCTTCAAAAAATGCTCCTTTTATTTGAATCCAAAGCCCTTTGCTTTCAGCGGGTAGCACAACCTTGAAACGGTGCTATTGTACGTTGCTGAGACTGAAAACCGCCAACTAACGTGATTCGACCATCCATCAAAACGGAGATTTTCGTTTGCGATGAGTGCGGGCAAAGGAAGCGGCTCAAGACTTCTTCGCGTCACTGGTGCGACTCATGCAACCATGGTCCGCCGGTGGAAATGCGCCCGGCGCGAGACAAGCGCATAGTGCGTCCGCAAAAAGCGGCTCCGGCCCATTAGCGATTTTTAGACTTTTGAAGACCGGGACCTTGGTCCCGACTTCGGCGCGCTAAGGTGGTCTGCATTTAGCGAATCCCACATTTGCGCAGTACCGTCGGACGGGCTGATCCGCGCCGCCCGCTCTCCCCATTTTCCGTCTGTGCGGTACCTTCTTTTCCACGGATATAGCACGGTATCTGCTCGACAAATATTGACCATCCTGTCACGCTGTGAATCGATTGTCGGAATTTGGCCGATTTGTACGAGACCGTACGGAATGGATCGGCCTTCGCTGGAATAAGGTAAATGGCAACCACCCCGAACTGCCACTTTCCGGAAACACATCCCGACAACAATTCGCCGATTATCTGCCTGCTCTTTGCCAGAACCTAACCAGGCGGTTCGAAAAAAACGGAAAAACGCGCCGTGCTGACCGGAAGCGTCAGAAGGACGTGCTGCCGCAGCATCGCTGGCAACCCGGATACAATGTCGAGGAGATCGTCCGCGATCTGGGCCACATTCGGCAGGTAATCTCAGTTGATTGTCTCGACGCCTTCGCTCACGATGGTGCCGAACTCGACGATTCAGCGCGAGCCGCCGCCGAAGCTGTCATCCACGAGTTCTTTGACGAGCTTGTTCTCGAAACGGTGCAACAATTCGCGAGCGAAAAGGAGAAGGACCGCGCTGTCAGCGAGCAAAATAGCCAGTCCATCCTCGATTCTGCGCTCGATTGCATCATCGTCATTGGCGATGACGGCCGTGTCCGGGAATGGAACATTGCAGCCGAACGTCTTTTCGGTTACCCGCGTAAGCGCGTAATAGGTAGAGAATTGGTTGACTTGATCGTTCCTCCGGAGTTGCGAACCAGACATCTTGCCGGGCTGGCGCAGTATCGAGCGACCGGCGAAGGACCGGTCCTGGGCCGACGCATCGAAGTGCCTGCATTGCGTGCGGACGGTTCCAGGCTGGATGTCGAGTTAGCGATAACGCCCCACCGGGTGAACAACAAAGCGGTCTTCACCGCCTACGTCCGAGATATTACTGAACGAATGCGACACGAGGCGCGCCGCTCCGCGCAGTATGCCATCGCTACCTTGATTTCAGGGCAAGCGCCGCTGATTGAAATGGGACCAAAAATTCTGAGCACGATCGCGCGAAGTGGTCGCTGGCTCTTTGCCGCGCTCTGGGTTTTGAACAAAAACGGAAAGCTTATTTGCCATTCCACTTGGGGATCGGCCGAGCGCAACATCGACGAGTTCGAATCGGAAACGAGGCGTCGCGTCTTCTCCAGCGGTGAAGGTTTACCCGGACGTGTCCTGGTCTCACGCGCACCGGCCTGGCTACCGAACTTGGAAGCAGAAACAAACTCCCCTCGCTCCATCTTCGCGCGGATGAGCGGATTGCATGCTGCTTTTGTTTTCCCATTGATGGGTTCGACAGGAATTAATGGCGTGATCGAGCTTTACAGCGATGAGCTGGCACCGCCAGACGATGATCTCTTGCGTCTTGCCGGCGCGTTGGGAATTCAGGTTGGCCTTTACCTGGAGCGGGAACAAACGGAAGAGGAGCTGCGAAGGCAAAAGGAAGCGGCCGTGACGGCGAGCCAGGCGAAGGATCGCTTCCTGGCGGCTCTCAGTCACGAATTGCGGACGCCGCTAAATCCGGTCTTGATGTGGGCGTGCTCGGCGTCGCAAGAAACGAACATCGATCCCGAAATGAAACAGGGCTTGAAAATGATCTGCCGCAACATCGAAATGGAAGCGCGCTTGATCGATGACCTGCTTGATCTCACCCGCATCGCTCGCGGCAAACTTCAAATCAATGTCGAACTGTGTCGGGCCGACGCGCTCTTCAATCACGCTCTCGAAATTGTTCGCAACCAGCTATCGGCAAAGAATCTGAAACTCTCGGTTGATTTAAGCGCCAGCAATCATCAGATCATGGCCGATCCGATACGAATCGAGCAGGTCTTTTGGAACCTGTTAAACAACGCCTACAAATTCACCCCAGAAAGCGGTGAAGTGACAGTGCGCTCCTACGATTTGGAGGCGAACCGTGTTGCCTTCGAAATCAGTGACAACGGCTGCGGAATTGATAGGGAATTAATGCCGAAATTGTTTATCGCTTTTGAGCAGGGAACCCGCGGCGGCGAAGGCCTCGGTCTGGGACTGGCCATTTGCAAAGCTGTTCTCGAAATGCATCAGGGAAAAATAAGGGCGGCCAATAGACCGAACGGTCGGGGTGCAGTCTTCACGGTGGAATTAAGGACGGCGCCGGCTCTGGGCGTCGTTGTTCCGATGCAGCGAAAGCCTCCGACAATTTCGTCGCGCAAACTAAATATTCTGATCGTGGAAGACCACGAGAATACGGCTGCGGTGATGAGTAAATTATTGAAACGTATCGGGCATGAGGTAGTGACTGCGTCGACGGTGCGTCAGGCGCTGCATATATTGCGCACGACTTCGCTTGATCTTCTCGTTAGTGATCTTGGTCTGCCCGATGGCAGCGGCTTGGAAGTCATGACGGAGATGTCAAAAATTAGCCACGCCAAGGGAATCGCCATCAGTGGTTATGGGATGGAGGAAGATTTGGAGCGCAGCAGCCGCGCCGGTTTTTCCGCGCATCTAACGAAGCCGATTGATGTGCAGAAATTGCAGGAAACAATTCTGCAGGTAACGGCTGCGGCGTAGGTGGACGCTAACTCGCGCTTCTTTTTTCGGCACGATCTGCGGAGCAGCCGATCGTGCGAGCCTGCGCAATCATTGGATGGGTCAGGCAGTTCCTCGTTCGCCGTTCACGGCCCCGCGCGATCGGCGGATATTCGTACAAAAGTTTAGGTCTGAATTCTGGAAAAAACATAGCTGTGCAAAAGTACGGCGGCGCCCTGAAGCCGCAGGTGTTGCGCGACAAATCAATTAGCCGGATTCGCGCACGACTTCCCGGGCGCTTTTGTCGTGGCGCAAGCCGTGAAAAGTGGCGTGACGCAATAAACCGTAATTAGTCCATTCGGTGAACGAAACTTGCGCGACGAGTTTTGGTTTCAGCCAGCACAACTCTTTCATCTCATCGATTGTGATGCCTTCGCCGAAATGGCTTTTGCGGCTGCTAGGCAAGTTATCGAACGGATATTTTTTCGTCAGAAGCGGACGCATCGTTTCGAGAAGTCTCCGCCGGGCCGTGGGATTGAATCCCTGCCGCACCTTACCCGCGAAAAGCAATTTAGTGCCATGGTAATAGCCAACGAGAATGGATTGAAAAGTTCCCGCATCCGGTTTGTAGCCGCCAATGACGAACTCCTGCCCTTTGTCGATTTTGAATTTCAGCCATGATGTCACGCGCGTGCCGGCGCGATAGAGTGAGTTGCGCCGCTTCGCCACCACGCCTTCGAGGCCGGCCTCCCGAACCGTTTTCACAATTTCCGCGGTGGACCCGGCAAGTTCGGCATTATACCGGACGGCCGAACCCTCAATCAGCGTGCGCAATTTCGCTTTGCGCTCGCCTAAGCGCTTATTCGTGTAGCTCTCTCCTTCGAGATTCAGAAGATCGAAGGCGTAGTACATGATTTGCCAGCCGCGCGCGCCCGATGCACGATTCTGCAATGCTTGAAAGGAAGGGCAGCCCCTTGCATCTACCGCGACCACTTCGCCATCGAGCATCGCCGTTTCTGCCGCGATGCCGCGGACGGCCTTGACGACGGCCGGGAAATCGGTCGTGAGATTTTTTTCTTTCAACGACATGAGACGCACGCCATGTCCATGCTTCAGCGCGACCACCCGATAACCGTCCTACTTCACTTCGTAGGTCCAGTCCTCGTCTTCAGGTAATTGCGTGACTGCCGTCGCCTTCATTGGTTTGATGAAGCGCGGCGCCGTCGAGCGAGGCTTCCGCGCCGTCCTTCCCTTTCGCGGCGCTAGCGCGTTCTTTTTTCGATTGCTCTTCCAAACCGCGGACCTGTCATCCGCGATCTTTTCCATCGTGCGACCGGTTAAGGCTGACAGATCATCGCGCTTGGCTGAGATCGGTTTGGCGTTGCCATGCCTTTTGCGGAGCAGCCATTTTGTTTTCTCATCCGCACTTTCGATGCGTTGCAGCGACCATGCGCCTTTCAATTTTTTCCCGGCGAGGAAAACCGACAGCGCGCCCTTCCAATAATTACCCTCGAGCACTTCATAGGTGCCGATGTCCCAGACCATGACGGTGCCGCCGCCGTATTGCCCCGCTGGAATCATGCCTTCGAACTGCAAATATTCGATCGGATGATCTTCTGTCTGAAACGCTGTCCGCGTTTCATTTTCTTTCAACGGCACGCCTTTCGGCACCGCCCACGATTTCAAAACATCATGCATTTCCAGTCGGAAATCGTAATGCAGATGACTGGCGGCGTGTCTCTGGATGACGAACCGTCGCCTGCTTCCTTGGGCGCTGCGCCGCGGCAAATCCGGGACCGGTTCGGCTGTGTGCGAAAAATCACGCTTGCTTTCATAATCAGCAAGAGAAGTGTGAGCCTTGCGCGGCTGGGCGGTTTTTTCCAAAGCGCCAAATTCTTTGGGCAGCTTCTGCTTCAGCTTCAGCACGGGCGCAAACAGATCGCCGACTCGTTTCAATCGTCGCAAGGCTTTGTCCGGCTGGAAGTCGAGCATTTCGCTCCCGGATTTTTTCAGCGCCTTGGTCAGCTCTTCCCATTTTACCGGCATGGAAACGTAGGGGCGGGCCCGTTTCGCGCGCAGCGAATAGACGCCAACCGTGGTTTTGTGATCGGCGTTCTGACTCCAATCGATGAACACTTTGCCTTCTCGAAGATTCTTCGCCATCTCGGAGACGATTTGATCGGGATGTGTTCGCTCGAGCAGTTGTGCGATTGCGCGCGCGAACGACCGCGTCGCGGCATAGCTAATCGCACGATTGAGCGGCACGTAAAGCTGGATTCCTTTTGATCCGGAAACTTTCGGAAACGATTTCAAACGCAATCGCCTGAGCACATCGCGCAGGACAAAGGCAACTTCGGCGCATTGTAAAATGTTGCTACCTTCTCCGGGATCGAGATCGAAAACGACGTGAGTCGGTTGCTCAATCTGCGGAACCCGATGGAGAAAGGGATGCAATTCCAGCGCGGCCATATTTGCCGCCCACGCCAGCGTCCGGCGATCATTGATCAGGATATAATTAATGTCCGGCCCACCTTCGCGGCGCGGCACTGGGAATGTCTTTACCCAGCGCGGCGTAAATCCGGGTGCATCTTTTTCATAGAAGGCTCCGCCGTATACGCCCTCTGGATAACGCTTCAGCGTGACCGGCCGATTACGAAAATGCGGCAATAAGAATGGCGCGACGCGGTGGTAATATTCCACCACCTCCGCTTTGGTAAATTTGCAGGCCGGATAGAGGATCTTGTCCGGCTTGGAAATCGAGTCCTCCATCACGGCGCCTCTGCTGCGCAATAGCCTCGCTGCCTAACTGTCGCCTCGGTCGCCCTGTCCCTTCTTCACTTTGGTTTTGGCCGCGCGGCGCCGATCTGTGCTAAGAGAACGCCCTACATTTACCTCTTTCTTGAACTCCCCGCGCTCGTTCCGGCGAAGATACCGTCGGTCGCCTTTATGCGGTTTGAGTACTGTTCGCCTGCTCGTCTTCGATTTCCGTAGTGGCATATAAATGAATCCCTCTGTGCAGAATTCGCAGCGCGGACATCTACCCGCCGTATGCACGTTTCAACGCATCACGAAGCCCGTGTGGCTGGATCGCATCAGTCCGAATTAGAATAAGAAATTCCGTATTCCGCGGATGCCATCACACCAGGCATTCTAAAGTAAAGCGATTTGCGAACCGACCCGCGTCCGCCCGTCGATATTGTTACGGATGTGCGCGAAGCCGAGGAAGCAAACGGGTCACGATAAAAACCTCCTCCGCCACTTCTTCTCAGCGCTCGGTCCGGGCCTTATTACGGGTGCAGCGGACGATGATCCCTCAGGCATCGCTACATATACGATTGCCGGCGCACAACTTGGCACGTCGCTTCTCTGGACCGCGCTGCTGACTTGGCCGCTAATGGGATGCGTCCAGTTCATCTGCGCACGGATAGGAATGGTGACGGGGCTGGGCCTCGGCGCCGCGCTTAAAAAGAAAATTCCGCGCTGGATGCTTGTGCTTGCCGCGTTGGCGCTCTTCGGCGCCAACTCAATCAATATTGGCGCCGATCTTTTCGGAATGGCTGACGCCGGTGAGATGTTGAGTGGTTTTAACTCACATTTGCTTATCATCCTATTCGGCATCGCGATCGCATTCTGGACCGTGCGCTGCACTTATGATCAGATCGCAGCGATTCTGAAATGGCTAGCGCTTTGTTTGTTCGCTTACGTCGTTACGGCCTTCGTGGTGAAGCCCCATTGGGCCACGATCGTGCGCGATACATTCGTCCCGACTTGGCCGAAAAATCACGCTACCTGGCAAAACCTCGTCGCTATCTTCGGCACAACCATAAGCCCTTACTTGTTTTTCTGGCAATCCTCCCAGGAAGTAGAAACCGAGAAAACAATGGGCCGCCGAATAGTCGTGCAAAGACGAAACGCGACTCGTCGGGAGCTCATCGATCGCAAACTCGATGTGGGCACT
>QHPU01000079.1 GCA_003219175.1 Verrucomicrobiota bacterium
GCATGGCCAAATATTTTCGACATCAGGTTGTTTAAGAGCCCCATAATTTATCCTCCGTTGATTTTGAGAAATGATTCACAAAAGCAAAGCGCAGGTCAATGTACGTTTATCGTACCGGAAAAATATCACTTCCCCGGTTCCAGCTCCTCGGATACGATTTCTAAAATACGAAAGACTCAAATCAACCAGGAGGACAATAAATTATGGGACTTCTCGACTCAGTACTTGGTGCGATTAGCGGAAAGACGGATGGTTCTGGCGGCGCAAATGCGTTAGTCGGAGTTCTTGGCGGCCTCTTGCAACAAAGTGGGGGATTGCAAGGTCTGGCCAATAAGTTTTCACAAGGCGGCTGCGGGAACGTGTTTTCTTCTTGGGTCGGTCTCGGTGAAAACCAGTCTATCTCCAGCGATCAAATTCAGAATTGTTTGGGCTCCGATCAGGTAAAGGCCCTGGCAGCTAAAATGGGAATTGATCCGGCGCAAGCTTCGAATTTGCTGGCGGAATTTCTGCCCAAGGTCGTCGATAAACTAACACCGACAGGAAAAGTCGATCCGAACGCGGACCATCAACAAGGTCTGGCAGCGCTCATACCATCTTTGCTGCAAACTTTTGCGGGATCGGGCACTGCGCGGACCTAGTACACAACAGATCTCACACGACGGACACAAAGGGCGCGGCGCTAACAAAGGCGGTCAAACCCCCTTTGTCCCTTTGTGGACTTCGTGTGAGAAAACAGTTCGCCTATTATTTCAAAAAGACTCTGGAACGGAAAAGGCGCGCGCGATTCTTCAGAAATAATTCGCGCACGTCAGGGGCATAGAGTTCACCATTTTTTTGCGGGTGAAATTCGAGAAGCAACAGTCCGCCATCTGCCAGCTGGTGAGCGCGAACATCGTCGATAAAGAATTGCCATTCGTCGCATGACCAGGTTTGCCAATTACCATCGCGCAGACGTTGCAAGCGATGGAAACAGGTAAGGTAACTCGTAATCAGATCGTATTTTTTTTCCGGGGCCGGCAAATGAAAACGCGGTTGAATGCGATGCACGATCCGTTTCACGCCCAGAAGGGGCAGAGTATCGCGAAAAATTGCATGCTCGTCGGTGTCCAACCCGATGCCGGAATGTCCGAGCTTTTGCGCGACATAGAGGAAGTAACCGGGCCCGCACCCGAGATCAAGTATGTGACGGCGCGGGCCGCGGTCGAGCGAAATATCCTGGGCACGTTCGACGTTGCGTTTAATCCAAAACCTGGCGTCGGCCCAGCGATGCATTTCCTTCATCCCGGGTGGATATTTCCGGCGGAGTTCTTCACACGCTGGATCTCTTTCAAGGTCCTTCAGAAGTGGCCGCGCATCGATTGGATGGAAGGCACGATGAAGGTGCTCGCGCAAACTGCAGATGATGTCGGGATCGAAAAGCTTTCGCAGTTTATGCGAGAAATTCATACTGCCTTTCGCAAACAATCAGGGTCATCCCGAGCAAAGTCGAGAGACCCCGTCACGAAACATTTCAGGTGACTTCATCGGGATGCCTCGCTTGCCTCGCGATGATTTCCTAACTGGCTTAAAAGATCGAAACTATATTGCCCACGGTAACGAGTTCCTTCACCCGTGCGGCATCCCAGTTGGCGGTGCGGATGCACCCGTGACTGGCCGCGCGACCGATTGTTTCAGGCTGGTTCGTTCCGTGAATGCCGACATGCGGTTTGCTTAAGCCCATCCACAAAATACCGACCGGATTATTCGGTCCGGCCGGCAAGATGAATGCGCTGTCACTTTTAACGCCGTAATTCAAGATGCCTTCATCATGACGAAAAACCGGCAGAGTCGCGATGCCGACAATTTTCCACACTCCGATGGGTGCCGGTAGCTTCGTTGAACCAGGCGTAATCGGAAACTCTGCCACCAACTGACCGCTCTCGTAAATAAGAAGGAACCGTTCCTTGGTATCGACATAAACGATGCGGTTGGCGAAGGTGGGATTCGGCTCCGCAAAACCTGCCTGCAAATCCTCGATCTTGAATGGCACGACATTTGGCACCTTCACGGTGTCCCCCAGTTTCAGTTCGTCCAGATTCATCGGGCGATTTATTTTGCGCAGATAATCTTCCGCGGAATGGAATCGCTCTGCCACGAACTCGAGGAGCGATCCATACTTCAACCCTTTCAACTTTGCTTGCTCACTCGGTTTACTCGCAGTCGGTCCGACAAAATTTTCTGCTTCCGCTGGAATGGTGTAATTCGTGAACGTTTCCGGAACCTGATCGAGAAGCCATTGATCGACCGTTCCGCGCAGCGGCATCAGGTGCGCTCGTTTGTAGGCCAGCAGCGCCTTACGAAAAAATTCGCCCATTTGTCCATCGATTTTGCCGGGACCGAAATCGTTGTTATCGAGAAAGATCTGGAGCCGGGTGGCGGTCTCTTCATCATAATTGGGAAGCGCCACCATCGACTTTTTCTCAGCTCTCTCCGCTTTGGGCGGCGCTGACATCAGGGGCAAAATCTTGGGCGTCTCCGCCGAAGCCGAGACTGTTGCGCAGATGCAAAATAATGCCGCGAAAAACCGCATAAGCCGGAAGTAATCAACCGATCAGGGTCCATGTGCAACTACCCGCGGTCGCTGAGCGGCAGCGATTTCTTCACTCGATGTCAGCGGCGGCCGGCGAGCGCCGCTATAAACCTATCGCGCGTCACCTTTCGGGAACATCACTTTGTTTGGCGCGGCGTTGAGCGCGGCAAGCAGTTTCGGAATCAGCCGGGTCTTGACTGAACCAGCCTCACGCGGGGGAACGAGATAACGTACGATTGCTTCCAGCCAGGTGTTTTCATTGACACGAAAGATGACGCGCGGGTGCTCTCTTACTTCCAGCTCGTCCACTGGAGTCTTCGCCAGCAGTTCCCTGAAAACGCCGACACGCTCCATCATTTCCTCACCGATCTCTTCCTCGGTAATTTTCTGCATGGTTTGCGCCACGAACCGGAGATCACTGTTGTAAGCAATATGGAATTTGATCTCGTTCCAAATGTAGGGGAATAGCGGCCACGAATAGTTGAACACCATTACGCTCAGCACTTTCGAGTTAGGAAATTTAATCACTCGTCCGCTGGGATGGTCACTGGAAAGGTATTTCCCGCCGAATTCCCACAGAGTCGTGTCGAGGTAACTGACGTCAATCACGTCACCGGTAGCGTCTTCGATTTGAATACGATCGCCGACCTGATACGGCCTGCGTACGAGAATGTATATCCAGCCGAGGAAACTTGTCATCGGGGTTTGCACTGCCAGCCCCACGATCACAGAGCCGATCCCGACTGAAATGACTGCGGTGTACCAATTAACGAAGATGACGCCGATAACGATGACGGCGATGACCATAGCAACGACCAGATGCAGGATCCGGCGCAAAGTGAAACGCGTCGCCGCATCATCAAGTCGGCCGATGGCATAAATCGAGACAGCTTTGGCGATGGCGAGTACGATCACGACGAGCACCGCGCCGCGCAGAAATCGTCGCGTCAGCTCAATGGCGTTTTGCGGCACCGGAATCAGTTTCGATCCAATGAGGTAATATAAGACCGCGCAGCCAACGAGAAGAAGGACGTGGGTAACAAACCAGAATTTATCTTTCGTCTCCGCTTTAACCGGTTCCTTGCTCGGTTTTGGGCCACTCGTTTGCGACAGGGCCTGCCGAACCTCTGGTTTGGCGGAGATTTCCTCCGCTGTTTCGACCGTTGCCATCTCTTTAAATTCGCGCCACGCCGTGCGTTTGATTGTTGCGGTCTACACGAATTAGGATTTCCCCTACCGGGTGTCAGAGGAACCTGAACAGCGTTTCTTACGCTGTCTTGATCCAACTTCTCAATACTTCGGCAACGCTCCAGGCTTGGGCGATGCAACCGCCTGCGAAATGCGGCTCGCGGGCGTCGAAGACTTCACTGATGGTACCGATACCGTCGTCGCCGAGATGTTGCGGAAACGTCTCCAGAAATTTTCGGGCCCTGGTCGTGTCGTCTGGATGTACTTTTAGCCAGGCATCAACAAATGGTCCGATTAACCAGGCCCAGACTGTGCCTTGATGGTAAGCACCGTCGCGCGAACGAAGGTCGCCGGAGTAAATTGGTTTGTAATCGGGATGATCGGGTGAAAGGGAACGTAGCCCCACCGAAGTCAGCAATTTTTTCTGCGCGACGTTGACTACCGATGCCCAGCGTTTCTGGTCGAGCACGGGATGCTCGAGCGAGATCGCGAAAAGCTGGTTTGGTCGACAGGAAGAATCGTTTGCTTGGCTCTGGCCGTTGCAATCAACCACGTCGAACAGGTAACCGCCATCGGCGAACCAGAATCGTTGATTGAAAGAATCGCGCGCGCTTTTCGCGGCGTCGCCATATTTCTCCGCATGTTTAACATCGCCCTCTTCGCGACACCAGCGCGCGAGTAACTCAAGCGCGTTGTACCAAAGGGCGTTGATCTCAACTGCCTTCCCGCGACGCGGCGTTACCACCCAATCGCCCATCTTCGCGTCCATCCAAGTGAGCTGATAACCTTCCGCGCCCTGCGCGAGTAAACCGTCCCGCGGATCGACATGGATATTGAAACGAGTGCCGCGCAAATGGTACTCGGCGACATCGATTAACACCGGCAGCAAGAGATGCAGAGTTGTTCGATCGTCGGTGTAGTGTAGGTAACGACTGAGCGCGTGAAAAAACCAAAGGGTCGCGTCGGCGGTGTGATAAAGGCCCTCCTTCTCTCCATCCGGGAACATGTTTGGAATGAGCCCGTAACGGACGTAATGCGCGAAGGTTCGCAGAATATATCCGGCCTCCAAACAACGACCGGTAACGAGAGTGAGTCCTTCCAGGGAAATCATGGTGTCGCGTCCCCAGTCGGTGAACCAGTGGTAACCGGCGATGACGGTTCGCACTTCGTCGCCCGCAGCATGGGCGCGTGCGGCTTCCTCAGAACGACCAGCTGGCGTGATGATGAACTGGTCGCCGGCAAGAACGAGCTCAGCCGCAAATTTACTGCGAGCCTCCGGTAACGCTTCATCCAGCATTTTCGCACGTCGCTCCTCTTCCGCCGCGAGCGCAGTTTCGGGCGTCAGAACATTGATGATATCCCACGCTTCCGTCGACGCGATGATGGCGGTAAGATCGCGCTCTTGCATATCGACGACAAAAAATCCCGGGCTCCAGAGCTCTCCCTCGTAAGCGTAACCGCGACTCTGTTCGACGCGGTAAAAGACCTGGTGGATGCTTTGCGGAGAAACCGTGAACTGAGCGTCATCATTTGCCAATTTCATGCGCAGCGGCGGAAGCTCGCTCTGCGCGGCGCTCACTTCATAGCGGTCTTCGATCGCACTGAGATGATAAGGTGCAGGCAATCCTTCATTTACGGCGGATTCGTAATGCCGGAAATAAAATGCAGGGCGCAGCTCGAGGCGTGGACGCGTCTCGGCTTCGAGGATCCGGTAGATGAGATGGACGGTATTTTGCAGATGCAGCATCAGGACGCGTTTCTCGAGGACGATACCGCGCACGCGATAGGTCCAGACCGGTAATCCGTTTTCGAGCCGGAACTCGTGCAAGTAATCAGCCGCACCGAGATCGAGCTGGCCGCCAGCGCGTTCTTCCGCGCCAAGGGAAACGACGTCGTCATCGGGGAAGCGCAGGAATTCCGAGACATGGCTCCACATCACTGTGCGGCCGTGCGGAGTGGGCAAGGCAGCAATGAGCAAACCGTGATAACGTCGCGTCACTGCACCAGCGATCGTCCCCGAGGCGAACCCGCCGAGTCCGTTTGTCACCAGCCATTCGCGCGAAAGAAGCAGCTCGCGTGAATGAGCCGCTTTATCCCATGGCACTGTTCGGGAGGTAAAAACCATTTCGCGCAAAATCTAACAGTCGTTAGGGATTGTTATGCAAATTGAAGAGCGGGTGCAACGCTCGAGAATTTCTCTTTTCACTGTCATCAGAATCGGTATCGCGACGCAACCCTTAGTGCTTTTTTGGTTGCCTGCGCGGTTTTTATCGTCGGCGCGGACGAAAGACTAACGCGGATTCGGCCGGCAATATCCACTTTTCGTCGGTTGCGATATCGACGGCACCCGGTCCGCCATAGTGTTGCGATTCGCTCGTCCAGAGAATCTCCCAATCGCAATCGGAGGGGGGTGCTAATAACGGTTCCGGCGCTGGCGTCAAATCTTCGCGGCTTCCGAGATTGACGAGCAGTAATCGATCGTCGTTTTCCTTGCTGAGGTAGCGCAGGACAAATGACTGCGATCGAAGCACAGCGCCATCGACGCCCCCTTCGCTTTGAAGGCGCAGTCGCGAATCCTCCCGTCGCAGCTTGATCAAGTCGCGGTGTAAATCAGAAATCGTCCGGTTTTTGTTGGTTTCGTTCCAATCCAGTTTGCAGCGGTTGAACGTTTCCATTTCGTACGGCACCGCCAAAGTAGCTTGCATGTCTTCTGATGCCGCCGACGGGAACTGCGCTAAAAACTCAAAGCGTCCTTTCTTCACCGCTTCGCGCAACGTTTCATCGCCCACTTCGCTGAAATAAAGAAACGGCGTTGAAGCACCGAATTCTTCCCCCTGAAAGAGCAGCGGAGTCCACGGACCGAGCAAAAGCAATGCGGTCATGGCGCGGTAACGGCCGGGTGAAGTCTGTACGCGCACCCGATCGCCGGTCGCAGAGTTGGAAATCTGATCGTGGTTTTCGAGAAAAGAAACGAATGCTTCGGGTCTCAAATCGAGACTGGGCGAGCCTCGAGGTGCTCCCTGCCATGAGTACGGCTGGCCTTGATAAATATAACCATACTTTGCCGCGGAAACGAATTCCTAGATCGTCGCCGCCTTGTTCACGGGCCCGAACCATCTTTGTTTCCTGACGTTCGTTCTCTGCGAATAACACGATCGACCGCCCGCCCGCGGCAGCCCGCGCCGCGCGGCCGATTGCACCTATAATATATTCCTCAGAGTTATCGAAAATGGTTTGCGTCGCATCAAAACGAAACCCATCGAAATGGAATTCCTCAATCCAGTAGCGCGCGTTGGTAATGAAAAACTCCCGTACTGGCCCGCAGTTCTTCCCATCGAAATTAATCGCGTCTCCCCATTCGTTCTCTTTGTCCCGCCGCAAATAATCATTCGAAAACGCGCCGAGATAGTTTCCGTCCGGCCCGAAGTGATTGTAAACGACGTCAAGAATGACGCCGAATCCAAGCGCATGTGCGCGATCGACAAACGCCCGCAGATCATCGGGTGTTCCATAGAGTCGCGTCGGCGCGAAAAGGTTGACACCGTCGTAACCCCAGCCAAAGCGGCCGGGAAAATCGGCAATCGGCATCATTTCCAACAAGCTGATCCCGCTTTCCTTGAACTCGGATAGCTTGTCGATGGCGGCGCGCCACGTTCCCGCGGGCGTAAATGTGCCCATGTGCATCTCGTAAATGATCTGGTTCGCGAGTTTCACTCCGCGCCAATTCGCATCGGTCCACTTGAACGAGAATGGATCGACCACGCATGAGGGTCCATGTGGACCTTCCGGTTGAAAGCGAGATGACGGGTCGGGAAAGGCAGCGCCGTCATCAATTTGCAATTTGTAATGCGTGCCCGCGCCGCAATTGGCGGTCCCGGCAAAGTATCCGCCGGCTTCACGGGCGAGGGGATAAGTTTTGTTTTTCGACACTACCGCAAGCCTTTTCACCTTCGGCGCCCAAACGCGAAAATGCGTTTCGTTTTCGCCGATAATTTCCGCTCCTATTGGGTAACGCCGCTGCATTCCGGTGTTTTTTCGTCCGACCAGTGTGCGATGGTTGGGTGTGATTTGGCTTCTCCAATAAAGCTTGTACGACTTAAATGAGCCCAATGCATCAGGCACGCGCTGTCGGCGATCTTCATGTCTTGGAGCATTCTCTTGTCGCGGCCAAGATGTCGGTGCTGCGCGATAAAACAACCGCAACCGTGCAATTTCGTCGGGCGCTCGAGCAGATTGCCATCCTGCTTTTGGCCGAAGTGTCGAAAAACTGGCCGACGCGTGCGGTCGAAATCAACACACCACTTGCGGCAATGCGCGGCGCCGGCCTGGCTCGGCCGGTTGTATTTGCACCAATCTTGCGCGCAGGACTTGGGCTACTTGAGGGAATGTTGCGCGTGATGCCTGACGCCGAGATTGGCCACATCGGACTCTATCGTGATGAAGTCACGCTGCGGCCAGTGAATTACTACTGTCGTCTGCCTGCTGGGCTGGCTGAATCGCAGGTCGTTTTGCTTGATCCGATGCTGGCCACGGGTCGCAGCGCGACCGAAGCGGCCACGCTTTTGAAAGCGCAGGGCGCAACCAATATCCAATTTATCTGCGTAGTTGCCTGCGAGGTCGGAATCGAACAACTACAAAACGCGCACCCAGATATCCCGATCTATTGCGCCGCAATCGATCCCGAGCTGAATGAATTTGGCTATATCGTGCCGGGATTAGGCGATGCGGGTGATCGTTACTTCGGCACGCTGTAAATAAGCTTCCACCCAAACGGACCGCTCTTTTATTCCGCCAGCGTCACCTTATCGATAATCAGATCGCCGCCTTGTTTAATGTAATGGACTTTAACCCGCAGATTTTTGCTTAACGCGGGTGCTTGGATTGTCGTTCCATCTTTATCTATAAACGTGACGTGCTTCGCGAACTTGTAATGAACTGGCTCGCCTGACCCTGTATCCAGGACCAAGGCGCTATCTGGAGTATAGTCCGTGATTTTGCCAACGCTTTCGTTGCCGCCTACAGTCGACACCTGACTATTTGCCACAACCGGCAAAAGCGCGCCCGCGCATATCAAACTAACAAACATTTTATTCATAACTTTGACTCCGTCTGGTGTTAGTCGTTTCGCCTCACTGCTAATGATAATTTGCCTGCAAATATATCGGCTCTCGTCGGGAGTTTGACCGTGCAATCCAGATAATTCGGGACCGGCGGCCGTAGACAGAAGGAGCCGTTTTCGCCAGAATAAGTACGGGTTGAGGCGGCCAAACGGAGGCGCGTGCGCCTTTTTTTTGTCCTGGGCGAAGTCGAAGGATCTCGAACTATTTTGCTGCCCATTGCTCGGCTTCAAAAAAAACCAGCGGAAAGGAATGCTGCCATAAGTTAGAGATTCCTCGACTTCGTTCGGAATGACGGGTTAGAGATATGCGGTTGTGAACGGGCCAGCTCGCAAAATCGAAATTCTGACGCCTTTTAATCAGGCAATTGAGCTAACGAGGTTAATCCTATTTTGCCCTTTTGATATCACAAAATGGCTTGTCATTGGCTTTGCCGCTTTTCTCAGCGGTTGGTTTAACAGCGGCGGGGGCAGCATTAATCCATGGAGTTTTCGCCGCTGGAATACTTCCAACCTGCAAGCTCCCACGTTCCAATTCCGATCCTTCAACATGGATCACGCCGGCTTGGTTCTCTTAATCGCCCTCGCCGTTTTCGTCGTCGTAATGCTAGTGCTCGTGATTCTTTGGCTGTGGATTGTCGCGCGCGGCCGTTTTGTTTTCATCGATTGCCTGGTTCGCAATCGCGCCGCCATTGTCGAGCCATGGCGGGAGTTCCGTGAGGAAGGCAATCGCTTCTTCGTTTTTCTCATCGTGTTAATGCTTGTTTCGCTTGTCCTTGTCGCTTTATTCGGTGGATTGATATTCGGCTTGCTCGTTTTGTGGCGCAATTATCGGGTCTCAAATGTACCGGCGCTGTTTGTTGTTGTGCCGATCGCCGTGTTTGCATGGGTGGCGTTCGCCGTTGTGGTTAACTTGATTACTTATTTCATGCCGCCGGTCATGTACACCCGGCGTTGCTCCCCGGTCGATGCAGCCCGTGCGATCCTGCAACTGATTTTCGACGAACCGGCGCCATTCATTCTTTTTATTTTGTTCATGATCGCCCTCTGGATCG
>QHPU01000080.1 GCA_003219175.1 Verrucomicrobiota bacterium
GCCGGGATCACTGGAATCAGCCACGCTGTCGTGCCGCTCGATTGGCAGACCAAGAACAGTTATTTTCTCATCGCGCATTTTCATTTCGTTGCCGTGGGGGCGATCGTCTTCGCAGTATTCGGCGGCATCCAATATTGGTTCCCAAAGATGAGCGGCCGCATGCTCTCAGAGCGGCTCGGTAAGTGGACCTTTTGGCTAATGGTCATCGGTTTCAACATGACCTTCGTCATTCAGCATTTTCTTGGCCTTCTCGGGATGCCGCGGCGTGTGTTCACCTATCCGGACCTGCCGCACTTCGGTTGGATGAATATGCTCTCGACGACCGGGGTCTTCTTCATGAGCGCAGCCGCGATTATTCTGGTTTGGAATTTAGCTACTTCATTTTTCCGAGGGAAAGTAGCGGGCGATAACCCCTGGAGCGCATGGACCCTCGAATGGGCTACAACGTCGCCGCCGCCGCATGAAAACTTTCACGCGTTGCCGCCGATCCGCAGTCGCCGACCATTATGGGACCTGGCTAATCCCGACCGGCCTGACCCGGTTGTAGGCGAGAATAGCGCCGCGGTAACCCTTCCCGATCACAACAAGGTCGGGATCCTAACCTTCATTCTTTCCGAAGCAGGATTCTTCGGGACGCTTCTTCTTGCCTATTTGTATTTCTACGCTCGGCCCGAGGCCGGTCCGGGACCGAAAGAACTGGATGTTCCGCGGACGCTGGTGTTCAGCGTTTGTCTTTTCGCGAGTAGTTTCACTTTTTGGCGATCCGAGGTTGCCCTGACGAAACAGCGTCGCGGTTCCGTGCTTGGTTGGCTCGCGCTGACGATCCTGCTCGGCGGTATCTTCCTTGTTGGTCAGGGGACGGAGTATTGGAAACTGTTTCAGACCGGGGTCGATCTCAGCACCAATCTCTTCTCGACCACGTTCTTCACCCTGACTGGCTTCCACGGTTTGCACGTGCTCCTTGGTTTGATCGCGCTGTTGATTTTTCTCTGGCTGGCGTGGGAGGGCGATTCCGTTTCTTCGAAGTTCGATTCCGCCTTTAAATCTGCCGGTTACTACTGGCACTTTGTCGATGTCGTCTGGGTCTTTGTTCTACTCACTGTTTACATCCTTCCACTCCTTCGATGACTACCTACCAATTCTTCACTACCGCCTGGACGTGGAATTCGATTCTTCTCCTTCTTAGCGCCGTCGCGGTCCTGGGTTACTTCTTTACTTTTGGGAAACGAGGCCGGCCGCTTTATTTCGTTGGTGCGGTCGTTGTGTTTCTTTTTGCTCTGATTTCGCCGTTTAGCGCGTTGGCTGACGGTTACCTCTTCAGCGCGCATATGGTTCAACACATCCTGCTGGTGCTGATCGTTCCCGCGTTTTTGTTGTTAAGTCTCCCACAGTCGTTTTCGCTTCGCTTTCCGCTCAATTATCTTGCCCATCCACTGATCGGATGGGTTGCTGGAGTTGGTGCGATGTGGCTGTGGCACGCGCCCACACTTTGCAATGCGGCGGCCACGTCGAGAATGGTCTCGGCGATCCAGACGACTTCACTTTTAATAATGGGAAGCATCTTTTGGTGGCAGGTAATCGCCCCGCGCGATGAGCAACGGCTTTCACCGCTCGCCGGGATTGTTTATCTCTTTACCGCCTGCACTGCCTGTAGCGTACTCGGAATTATCCTGACCTTTGCGCCGGTTTCGATTTGTCCGGTTTACCAACACCCGGTTGATCGATTGGGAATGCTCAGCAGGATTCGCGGCCAGTGGGGCCTAACGAGCGATCGAGACCAGCAGATCGGCGGCCTGCTGATGTGGGTTCCCATGTGTTTGATTTACGTAACTGCAATTTTGGCCCAGCTCGCGCGCTGGCATTCCTCTCCGCACCCGGAGCAATCAAATGCCTGACGAACAATCGACCACCCAACATTCAGACGCGGTACCTCCAGGCTGGCAGCGGCTACTCGATGAGCCACTCCCCCACCCGACTTACTTCCCGGCCGGATTAGCCATGGGAGTTGCATTTATCTTTTGGGGATTGATCAGCAACTGGGTCGTTTTCCTGGTCGGTGTTGCCCTGTTCGCGGCGGCGCTGGCCGGTTGGATAACGGAAATTCGCCATGAATACAAGTCTCGTTGAGTCGTCGTCTGTACCGCCAACTGAAACTCCACAGGAGATTAGTCGACGGCGATTTTTTGAAAAACTTTCCATCGCGCTTGTTGGACTTTGTACCGCGATTATCGGACTGCCGTTAGTCGGATTCATCGTTGCGCCTTTCTTTCGAAAGGTGCCGGAGAAATGGGTGACGATCGGCAAGCCGGATGATTTTCAGATCGGCAAGACTGTGGCCATAACTGTAACCGATCCTTCGTCGCTGCCCTGGGCCGGAGTGACAGCAAAGAGCGGCGTTTGGCTCCGACGCGTAAGTGAAGATAGCTTCATCGCCTTCTCAGCTAACTGCACGCACCTCGGGTGTCCGGTGCGCTGGCTTCCCGACGCGGAGTTATTCATGTGCCCGTGTCACGGTGGCGTCTATTATAGTGACGGTAAAGTCGCTGCCGGTCCGCCGCCGCTTCCGCTCTTTCGCTATGACGTGCAGGTGGCAAATGGCGAAGTGCAAATGAAACAGGCGATCGTTCCTATTTCCACCACGCTGTGATCAAGCTGCTCAAAACAGTCTGGCGATGGCTGGATGATCGGTTAGGCATCAGTGTCCTGCTTTCACCGGCAAAGCATATTGCACCGCAAGACGCGAAATGGTGGTATGTCTTTGGCAGTGCCACGCTCGTTGCGTTTATCGTGCAGGTGGCGAGCGGTGTCGCGCTGGCGTTTTCATACATCTCGTCGTCATCACAAGCTTACGAGACGCTTCTATTCATAACTAACAACGCACCATTTGGAAGTTTTCTGCGTGGACTCCATTACTACGGTGCGTCCGCAATGGTGTTGATGATCGGGGCGCATATGGCGCAGACCTTCTTGTTTGGTGCCTACAAATTCCCGCGCGAGATGACTTGGACCACCGGCATTTGTCTCTTGGGTTTCACCCTCGCAATGGGTTTTACCGGTCAGCTACTGCGGTGGGATTCAACCGCGGCGTGGTCGGTAGTCGTCGCGGCCGAGCAGGCAGGACGTATTCCGATTATCGGCGACTGGGTCGCGCGATTCATCCTTGGCGGCAATACCATTGGCGGCGCGACCCTTAGCCGATTCTTCGCCATCCACGTTTTCGTTCTGCCAGGAATGATGTTCGCCTTTATCGGCCTGCATCTCTGGCTTGTTTTTCGCCACGGTATTTCGGAGCCCCCGGTTGCCGGCAAGCCGGTGAACCCGGCTACCTATCGCGCCGAATACGAAGAGCTACTCAAAAAGAGCGGTAAACCATTTTGGCCGGACCTCGCGTGGCGCGATGTGGTTGTCTCTACACTTTTGATCATCGCGATCGCGCTTGCCGCATTCTTTGTCGGGCCGCCGGTATTGGATAAGCCGCCCGATCCTAGCATATTGGCGGCCGATCCGAGACCGGATTGGTATCTTCTTTGGTACTTCGGCCTGCTTTCACTTATTCCGGAGAGAATCGAAGGCTATGTCATGATTGGGTTTCCAATCTTGATTGGACTATTCCTGCTCTTTGTTCCTATTTGGAACCACAAAGGCGAGCGCGCTGCCTCTCGCCGCCCGTGGGCCATCGCGATGGCGTTTCTCTCCGTCATCATGATTGGTGCGCTTTGGTGGGAAGGTCAGCATTCGCCGTGGTCGCCTAACTTCGAGGCTCAGCCATTAAGCGGGAAAGTAGTCCGAGCTACCACCGGTCCGGTTTTCACGGGCGCTCAATTGTTTCACGACAAAGGATGCCTCAACTGTCACCTCGTTGAGGGCTTCGGCGGTCGCCGCGGACCCGACCTAACGTACATAGCGGATGAGCTAACGCACGACAATCTGGTGATCCGTATCGTCAATGGCGGCACCAACATGCCTGCCTACGGTCCTTCGCTCAAGCCGGGCGAGCTCGATGCTCTCGTTGCATTCTTGGAAACACGTAAACATTCACTTCGCCGGCAAGAACAGCAGACCGAGACTGCTTCGTCATCGATGGCCGCAACAAACGAATGATATCGGTGAGGGGGTAACGAGGGCGGCGTTATTTTCTCGGCGCACTTGAGGCAGAAGGTATTGTTGCTTGGGCAACGCGAACCGTCGCGCCGCTAACAAGCGAGTCGGACGGATTCACAATCACCTTATCCGATTCGCTGACACCGCTGAGAATCTCGGATTGAACTCCGAAATCTCGACCAATTCTTACATCACGCAGTTGGACGGCGCCCTTCTCATCGACGACGGCAACCTGAAGGTTTTTGCCACGAAATATGAGTGTGTTATCAGGTAAAGTAACCAGCTTTCCTAAAGCAACCTCTGGCACACGGACGGTGGCGTAGCTACCAGGCAGGATCTCGTTCTTCGAATTTTCCACCTGTAACTCGACAAGCATCGTTCGGGAATCGGGGGAGACGGCTCCCGAAGTGGAAATCACTTTCCCGGGATATGTCTTTGCGCTTTCCGCGCCGACCTGAACGTTGAAGGCCTCTCCCACCGCGATGTTCGCTGCGTCCTCCTGCGGGATACGAAAATAAACGCGCAGAGGATCTGTTTGTTGAATGTGAAACATCTCGAAGCTCGTACTGTTTGCGGTAATCAGGTCGCCCACGTTCACGTTACGAACCGTGATGATGCCGGGGAAAGGCGCGGTCACACGCTTAAAGGCAACTTCCTGTTCGAGGAAACGAAGATTGGCAGCGAACGCTTCGGTGTTGGCCTGGTTCGTGCCCTGCGAAGTGTCGGTGTTCTCGGCATCAAGTTGGGAGACGACACCTTGTTTGTATAACTCCTGCCATTTCGTGTTCGTCTTTTTGGCCTGTTCCAAATTTCTTTTCGCTAGCACAGCCTGCGACTGGGCTTGCGCGAGCTGCTGATCAAGATCAGGTGTGTCGATCTCGGCGAGCAACTGGTCTTTCTGGACGTGCGCGCCGATATCCACGAGCCAGTCTTTTAGGTATCCATTCACTCGCGCGAAGATAGATGCTTCCTGCCACGGTTTGACTTCAGCTGGTAAGTCAAGCCCACTGTGAGGCGTGGTAACCGTTGGTGAAATCACCGCTACGGTCGGAATCGCCAATTGGTTGGTATCGGCCCTGGTTATTTGCCGCTGGCGGAACTGCGGAACAAAGCCAGCGACCAATGCGATCAGAAACAATGCTCCGCCCGACATCAGGATAAAGCGATGTCTTCGGCGAGTCCTGATCGGGTCCACTTTATCTTCGTCGGAGCCAGGCTCGACGCTGCCGGGATAAGAGGTTGTGCTCATATATACAGGGATGTGTTTAGGTTGCGGAAACGGCCTCCTCAAGGGCCGTTGATGGAACATTTTCTTTCGGTTCTGCTTTGGCAGGGCCGGTTGCTTGGCGGTGCAACAGACTGAATACCACAGGCACAAAAAGTAGCGTCGCGACGGTTGCGAGCATGAGACCGCCAATGACTGCGCGCCCGAGCGGCGCGTTCTGCTCGCCGCCTTCACCAAGACCAAGCGCCATTGGTAACATTCCGATGATCATCGCCGTTGCCGTCATGATCACTGGACGTAGCCGGCCGGTGCCGGCTTCCCACGCTGCTTTCACCGAATCCATTCCTTCCTGAAGGTGAGCGCGCGCAAAGGTCACGACCAAAACAGAGTTCGCAGTCGCGACACCGAGACACATGATCGCGCCCATCATTGCGGGCACGCTCAGCGTCGTGCTCGTAATGTGAAGTCCCCAAATCACGCCCGCGAGCGCACCGGTCAATGCCGTTAAAATAATAAATGGGTCGAGCCAGCTCTGGAAATTGACCACGAGCAGTAAATAGATCAACGCAATCGCCACTAACATTCCGATGCCCAATCCGAGAAAACTGGAACTCATCGTCGATGCTTGTCCGCGCAGAACAATGCTGACGCCTTGCGGCGCGGTCTTCTGGGCTTGCGCGACGATAGGCCTAATGTCACTTAGCACTCCGCCGAGATCTCTGCCTCCAACTCCGCCGTAAACATCGACCACCGGGATAACGTTGTAGTGTGTGTAGATGGGTTGGCTCGTGATCCGTTTTACGTCAGTTACATTATCGAGAATCTGACCATTGCCAGTTCCAGGTTTAGAGGCGCTAAGTGGCATCGACTTTAACTCGGAGAGCGTAGTAGTTTGACGTTCCGGGACCCTGACATTGACGAGATATTGGACGCCGGTCGTGTAATCAAGCCAGTAGGTCGGCGTCACCTGGCTGCTGCCGCTCAAAGAGAGCAGCACCGAACCAGCCACATCTCTTTCGCTGAGCCCGAGCTCCATCGCCTTTGTTCGATCGACATTGAACGCGAATCGCTGCAAGTCGTTAGGCTGCTGAACGCGCACATCAACCGCCCCGCGAACCTGACGGATTTTTTGAGCTATGGAATTCGCGACCTGCTGGTCGACCGTTTGATTTCGTCCGACCACTTGAATATCCAGCGGCGCCGGAAGTCCGAAGTTAAGTGTTTGGCTGACGATGTCGGCTGGCAGGAAGTAAAAAGTTGTCCCGGGAAATTCGCGGTTCAGACTCAGACGCAGATTGCGAACGTAGTTCGCAGTCGGCTTATGATTGGGTTTCAGTGAAACCAGAATGTCGGCATCGGCCGGCCCTGATATTCCACTGTCGTT